>NZ_VMLS01000084.1:0-3187 GCF_013276805.1 Streptococcus sp. 1449 | reverse complement strand
AGATGATAACTCTTATTATCTGAATAACATTAAAATTGAAATAGATTTTCCAAGAAGATCAACTTGGTTGCTAGCTCCTTTAGAAAAAATTGTAACAACTATTTCAGCTAAACCTTATCAAATAAAACAGTCTGAAATTGTAAAAGAGGGCAAGATCCCAGTAGTTAGTCAATCTAAAATATTAGTTGAAGGATTTTCTAATAATTTTTCTAAGATTCTAGACTATAAAACAGACGTTGTAATATTTGGTGACCATACAAGAAATCTTAAGATTATAGACTTCCCTTTTGTTGTTGGTGCAGACGGAGTAAAAATTCTGTCTCCAATTTGCTTATCTGCAAAATTTTTAAAATACCACTTAGACTATACGCTATTATTTGTTAGGAACAGGGGCTATGCTCGACATTATTCGTATCTAAAATCTAAAATAATAGGTATCCCTTCAGTTTTAGAACAAAAGAGAATTGTCGCTAAAATTGACTTACTTTTTCAAAAAGTTTCTCAGCTTTAGTAATTATTAATTTTTGTGTACGTATACCTGGAAAATTAATTATAGTTTGAGAAAATCTAGTTTTGTTTAATATAGGAATAGTGGTAGATGATGTATTGTTCTTGAATTGTTTTTGCATAAAATCAGACTGTATAGCTAAAAGTAAAAATTTTGAGTTGACAAAATTAAATACTTCTATGCCATGCATTTGTTGATTGAACGCTCCATCAACACGAACAATCCCAGCAATTCCAATATTTCCAATACCATTTATTAAAATAGAACCTGCTTTTATTTTTCTGGATTTTGTATTTCCTAGAACCGATAAATATTCAGTTGCATTGTATAGTTCTCCTTGTAATAAATCAGCAGGTTTATAGAATGGTATTTCGCCACCGTAGTTTTCAGGGCTATTTTTAGATGGCGTGTTACCAGTACTAATTATTCCTATATAATTTAATGTTGTCTGTACCCAATTCATAGGTATCTTCCCATAATAAGAGCCATAATCACAAAAAAATAGCAGATAGTCAATTTGACCACCTGTTATTTTTTTACCAATTAACAATTTTATCTACAATATTTTGTTGTTCGGTAGCTGTTTTCCTTAGATAAATTCGAGTAGTTTCTATACTTTCGTGTCCCATCAAATCTGCAAGCAAGGCAATATCATTATACTTCGATAAAAAATTCTTAGCAAATAAATGTCTAAAAGAATGAGGGTAAATTACTTTAGGATTCATTTTGTATTTATCAGCATAATTTTTTAACTGTTGAGCAACTCCTCTTGCTGTAATTGGTTCATTAAATTTATTCAAAAATAAATAACCACTTCGGCGATTTTCTGATTCTAACCAACTAAGACAACTATTTCTTAATTTTTTAGGAATGTACAGTCTACGAATTTTACCACCTTTTGAGTAAATGTCAAAATAACCGATTTCTACATGCTCTACTTTTAGTTTAATAAGCTCACTTACACGAGCCCCAGTTGCACCTAAAAACCAAACGACAAAATGCCATTTTAAAATACCATCTTTTTTCAAACTACGTTTAAGAAAAAGGTAATCAGCATGGCTAATGACATCTTCTAAAAACGGTTTTTGCTGTACTTTTACAAATTTTAATTTCAAATCATCATGACCAATAAAAGTCAGATATTTATTTACTCCTTGTAGTCGCAAATTGACAGTTTTAGGTTTAAAATTGTCTAATAAATATCCCTTGTATTCAAATAAATCTTCCATTTTGAGTTCATAATTCTCCAAGAAAAATCGAACACCATAAAGGTACGAACGCACAGTATTTTCAGCTAAACCAGCTTTCTTCAAATGTAATTCAAATTCTTTCAACGTAAAACTCCTATCTTATGTTTGATAGAAATTCCACCGCACGTAAAACTATTATACTAAATTAGTGCGTCAATATGGGCGAAAAATTGTTCGATTTTATCAACGATTCTGGATTGTTCAGGAAGGGGTGGGAGGGGGATTAGAATAGAAGCAACTTTATCACTATTCAAGTTTTTCACAACAGCTCCACTAATTAGAGATAAAAATTGAGAATAAACTACATTTGATGAAAGAATATAGAATAGGTAATCTCTATTTAATGAGTTTTCATAGTTCGAAATAGCCAACCATCCATCGTGTATTGCACCATCAACATTCAAAATATAAGGTCTACCAAAACTCATAGAATTAGTTAACAAAAATGTACCTTTTTTTACAAATCTAGTTTTGTTAAGCCCTGATTTTTTGATTTTTTCTTTAACATTATTTATATACTTTTCACCCTTTTCAGTATCACCTATTTTTATCCAATTTATTCCATCTACTTCGGAAGTAAGATAATCTTTGATTGGTCGTGGAGAACCACCTCTAACAATTTCAACCAATGTAGAAAACCTCACCCACTCCCAACTTTTTGGTATTTCATAAGGAACTTCCTCATAATAAGAGTTATCATCTCCTTGGGAAACAATTGAAATCTCCAAATCTTTCTTTTTAATCTTACCTTCTTCAAAGAGTTTTTGTTTTTCTGATCGTATTTTTTCAAGTAAAACTTCGACTGGTTCATCATTTGGGTCTTGTTCAACTAATTTTCCTTGCATAGCATATTGAAGAATAGATTTTTTTAGTTTATCTGGAAATTCTTTATCTAGCTGTTCTAGTCTATTATAACTTTCAGCATATTCATCTACTTTTTCTAAAGCTGATTCGATTGCTTCTACTATGCGTTGTTGTTCGGATAGTGGTGGGAGGGGGAATAAAAAATTTTTTATTGTTTGTAAAACTAAATTTTTATTTCCTACACCTCGGGTTCCTAATTTAGATTGTTTGAAAATTACGGGAGATTTTATAAGATGAACCATAAAATCTACGTCAATTGAAGATGTGAACTTCAACAATGCCAGACTAACAAAAATGCTAAACTCTTTATCTGTATCAACTTTTACTGGTATTCCAGTTGTTCCTACTTTCGAGAGTAATATATCGTTCATTTCTGGTTTTGTTCTTTTTGATAAGATAGCATGCTCTTCAACTGATATGTATTTTGTATTTGAAAAATCTAAAGTTCCCGAACTAATATCTCTTACTGATAAAAAAGGTATGCCCGTTTCTGTATAATGTGGTGTTGAGTGTGTTCCATCGTTTATTAATCTAGTTATATTTTCCAACCTCACCCACTCCCAAT
>NZ_VMLS01000083.1:0-7506 GCF_013276805.1 Streptococcus sp. 1449 | reverse complement strand
CCTAACTGTACTCTTTCAGAAATAATTGCATATGTTTGAAACTCTTCGAGAATCTCTTCAAACCGCGTCAACGTTGCCTTGCCGTACGTATATGTTACTGACTTCGTCAGTTCTATCTGCAACCTCAAAACGGTGTTTTGAGCTGACTTCGTCAGTTCTATCTGCAACCTCAAAACGGTGTTTTGAGCTGACTTCGTCAGTTCTATCTGCAACCTCAAAACAGTGTTTTGAGCAACCTGCGGCTAGCTTCCTAGTTTGCTTTTTGATTTTCATTGAGTATAAAATACAAGAAATACCTCGATTTTGAAGTCGAGGTATCTTTTTTTACATTTGCACAATCTTGCGATAGCTTCTTGAAGTAATCATGAAAATCAACACATAGGCGATGAGGAAGATAGCGCAGATAGACAAGGTCACAATCAACATCATAGTCGTATCTATTACACCAATCACTTTTAAAATCAGACTAAGCATATGGTAGGCAAAGGCGAGATGTATGAAGGCAAAGAGCAAAGGAAGGAAGAAAACAGTTAAAACCTGTTTGTTGATGGTTTGCTTAATTTGCTTTTTATCTAAACCGACTTTCTGCAAGATAATAAAGCGCTCACGGTCTTCATATCCTTCAGAAATTTGTTTGTAGTAGATGACCAGAACGGTTCCGATCATAAAGATAATGGATAGGAAAATACCGATAAAGAAGACACCACCAAAGAGGGCACTCATCTGAGAACGAGCATCTGCTAGATTGCTACCATAAACATAGCTATCTTCTGTGTTTAATTGAGCATTAAACTGATTGAGGTATTTTTCATACTCTTCAGCGACCTTGAGTTGTTCTTCTTCACTGATATTTACATTCATACCGCCGTAAAACTGATTATAGATAGCCGAATCTGGGAATTGATCCAAAAAGGATTGTAAATCAGGTACAACAAGGTAATTGTAATCAGCAGTCAAAATATTAAACTGATTTGGGACATGGTTGACAATGAAATCTTTATCAAATTCTTCTTTGACAGAAAATTGATGATCATTTAGAGTTAGAGCTTTCTGTTCTTTAACTCCCTCATTCTTTGCAAAGAGTCCGACCTCATTTCCTGAAAGAGACAGTTTTTGACCAGTCATATTTTCATAATCTTTTTGGTCAAATACCATGAAAACTGTTGTAGGTTGAACACGATTTTGTCCTTTTTCAAAAATAGTTAACTTATTTCCTTCTTGGTTTGCAACACCAAAGTAAGTATAACGAATCACTTCTTTCTCTTTAATCTTATAACCTTTGTCACTTGCAAACTGGCTCAAGAGTTTGTCTAAATCTTCTTTTTCAACATTTTGTCCTGAAACCCCAAAATCATGAGGATTTAGAACTTTTTTAAAGGATTCTGCGGAATTGAAAATGCTTGTCGCTGCTGACATGGTTACCAAAACCATTGTTGACAAGATAGCGATGGTTGCTAGTCCAACCGCATTTTTCTTCATACGGAAAATCAAGTTGGAAACAGAGATGAGGTTATTAGGTTGGTAATAGTATTTCTTATTTTTCTTTAAGATTTGTAGGAAGACTGTAATCCCTGCATTAAACAAGAGATAAGTACCAAAGATAACCAGCAAAACAGCTATGAAGAAGGTTGTTAAGGCTGTAAGAGGATCTTTTACCGTAAGGGCAAGATAATAGCCAATCCCTAAACTAATCGAACCAAGAATCGTTTGGAGAGGTAGGAAACGACCTTTTTTCTCACCACTAGCTTTCTCACGTGAGAGCTGAAGGGCATTCATACGGGCGATTCGAAGAGCATTCAGGAACATGAGACCTAGGAAAATCAAACCGAAGACAACAAGTACTGTAATGACAACTTTCATCTGGAAGGTAGCGACTAGTTCTACCTTTAATTTCATCAGTTTGAGCAAGAAAGCAAAAATCAACTTGTCAAACAAGACCCCAATACCAATCCCTGCACCAACAGTTAGAATTCCAAATAGCACCAACTCCTTAAAGGTCATACTGATTAGATGGCGCTTTTCCAATCCCAACATGCCATAAATCCCCAGTTCCTTGGAACGATTTTTCATGACAAAACTATTGGCATAGAGGACGATAATGGCTGACGCAAGGGTGACGACAAACATACCAAATCCAAGTGTAGCCTGAATGGTTGTTCCTCCACGGATTTCCGCAATCTTTGGATTGAAGGTTAGAGAGTAAAAGAGATAGGTGACGGTGACTGCCAAGAGAACAGCCAGCGCAAAAGGATAGTAGAGCTTGCGGTTTTTAATCAAGTTCGATACCGCTAACTTATTAGTTAATCGAAACATACTAATTCACCTCGCTTGCCATGACAGTCAAGGTATCAGAGATTTCTTGGAACATCTGACGCTCTGTCTTCTCTCCACGGTAGATTTGATTGTAAAGAATGCCGTCCTTGATAAAGAGTACACGTTTAGCTCTGCTAGCTGCTGCTGTTGAGTGGGTTACCATGAGAATGGTTTGGCCGCGCTCATTGATTTCATCAAAAACATCAAGAAGAGCTGCAGAGGACTTGGAATCAAGGGCACCTGTTGGCTCATCCGCAAGGAGAATTTCAGGTTCTGTGATGATGGCGCGTGCTACTGCTACACGCTGTTTCTGACCACCAGAAATCTCGTAAGGGTACTTCTCTTGCAATTGGTTGATACCTAGATTCTCAGCTGTCACCACCAATTTCTTCATCATTTCCGTAATAGGTCTTCTTGACAAGACAAGCGGAAGCAAGATATTGTCCTTAACAGATAGGGTATCTAACAAGTTAAAGTCTTGGAAGACGAAGCCCAACTTTTCACGACGGAAGCTAGAAGCCTGTGAATTTTTAATGGTTGCTGTGTCAGTTCCATTCAGGTAAACCTGACCACGAGTTGGTTTGTCCAGCATAGCTAGGATATTGAGAAGAGTGGATTTACCAGAACCAGACTCACCCATAATGGCAACGTAGTCACCCTTTTCTACGGTAAAGTGAATATCCTTGAGGGCCTCTACTTGGTTGCCCTGAAAACGTGTTTTATAAATTTTTTGAACGTGTTTTACATCTAAAAGTGTCATGAGAATCTCCTTTCTTAATATCCCATCAAATGAAATGTAGCTTGCATCATAGCGCATCCCAGCTGAACACGCTCGATTTCTTTGTGACTTGGTTTTCTTGTTTTCTTCTGTAAGATTTGTTTCATGATGTTACTCCTTTGTTCTTTATGAGTCTAGTTTACATCAAAAAAAGACCGCTTGCCATAACCTAACCTTACAAAAGAGACTTTAATCTTACATTTTTGTAAGATTGGGGGAAATGTAGGCAAAATTACTTATAAAATGATTTGATTTCCTATTTTTAAAATTGTAAAATATAAGTGTGAAAAGGCTTACTTTGGAAAGGAGGAAGCGGAAACTAACATTTGAGTAAGCTTACCTAGATAACATACCATTAAATTTAACACTTGCAAGTCGTTCAACCTATAAGGAAAGAAGGGGCGCTTTAATGAAACATAAAGAACATATACTCATCGGACTTCTCTATCTCCTCTCTCCATTCATCGGTCAGCTCTTAGTTGAAAAGACACACTTTATCGGTACAGAATTTACAGCTACTGCTTATGCTATTTGCTGGCTATCAGTTGTTATCAGCATCCACCATTTTTCAAAAAACGTATTGTCTCAGCAAGAAAAATCAGATTAGAAATCTAAGTTTAAAATATTATTTTTAATTTGTATATGAGGCTGAGAAAATCTTATTAAAAGTAAAAAAGCTTTAAATCAAGCAGTTTAGACTATTGATTTAAAGCTTTTTGCTTATTCCAAATCTTCTGTAAAACCTCACCAAAACCAACCTTCATTGTCGTCAATGGCTTGGGCTTCTTTGCGTTTTCGTGGGCCTGTTCCGTACATTTCTGCTTCGATTTCTTCCTTGGTTGGCATGACAGAAGCTAGGATGATATAGATAATCACGCCAAGTCCAAAGTTTGCGACTGTAAAAATGGCAAACAAAAAACGAACAAGGGTAACGTCAAAGTTCCACTTATCTGACAGACCTGCCAGAACTCCTGAAATCATGCGATTTCGTCTCATTTTATAAAATTTACTGTTCATGATATTTCCTCTTTCTGCTAGGTTAGACATAGTATATCACGGGTAGGCTCGGCTTTCATCAGTCCTCAGGCTGATTTACTAGTAGCAACTTTCCTCGACAAAGTCCACAGCGATAGCGTTTGGTATCAATCCTTCGCTTGCGCTGATAAGTTTGCTGGCAGGATTGGCAACGATAAAGCTTGATTGGCTTGGAGTTGCTATTTGGCAAGGTTGACACAAAGCGTAATCCATCCACTGCTTCCAAAAGTTCCTTAAAATCCCGATCCTTGTGTTGATAGCCCTTCCCTTGAAAATAGAGGTGATAATGACAGAGTTCATGTCGGACAATTTTCTTAAAAACGTCCAACCCCAGTTCCTGATAAACCTTGGGATTAAAATCCAAATGCCCATCTTTGGGGAAAAATCGCCCACCTGTCGAACGTAGACGAGAATTCCACTGAGCATGATGGATAAAAGGTCTACCGAAGTCTTCTAGTGAAACCTGCTTAACGTAATCAGTCAGTTTCATTTGGAGCGAGGAGCGACAGATTGACTTTTTCACGTTCAGTATCGATTTTCTTAACCCAAACTGTTACCAAATCTCCGACGGACACCACTTGGCTTGGGTGTTTGATAAATTTACGGCTCATATGAGAAATATGGATCAAGCCATCCTCATGAATTCCGATATCAACGAAGGCACCGAAGTCAACGACATTACGCACCACACCCTCTAGCTTCTGACCAACCATAAGGTCCTTAATATCTAGGACATCTTGGCGAAGCACAGGTGCGTCAAAGGAATCACGGAAATCTCGACCTGGTTTGAGAAGATCTGCAATGATATCTTTAAGAGTTTCTGGACCAAGGTCTAGCTCTTGCGCCATTTCCTTGACTGAAAGGGACTTAAGCTTATTTTGTGCTTCTTCATTCAGGTCCTTGATATCCAATCGTTTGAAGAGCTCCTTAACAGCAGAATAGTTTTCTGGGTGAACCCCTGTATTATCAAGGATATTGCTACTTTCAGGGATACGAAGGAAACCAGCTGCCTGTTCAAAAGCCTTGGCCCCCAGACGAGGAACTTTCTTGATTTGGGCGCGTGAAGTGATTTTCCCTTCTTCCTCACGGTACTTGACGATATTTTCAGAAATGGTTTTATTGAGTCCAGCGACATGGGAAAGAAGAGCTGGGCTGGCTGTATTGATGTTGACACCGACTTGGTTCACCACCGTATCCACAACAAAGTCAAGACTCTCAGACAATTTCTTCTGTCTGACATCGTGCTGGTACTGACCAACGCCGATTGACTTAGGATCGATTTTGACTAATTCCGCAAGGGGATCTTGCAAACGACGGGCGATAGAAATAGCAGAGCGTTTTTCAACGGTCAAATCTGGAAACTCCTGACGAGCAAGTTCACTGGCAGAATAGACCGAAGCACCACTTTCATTGACAATAACATAGCTGACTTCAGGAAAATCTTTCAGAACTTCCGCCACAAAGGCTTCACTTTCACGACTAGCAGTACCATTTCCGATGGCAATAATTTCCACGCCATATTGACCAATCAAATCTGCCAGATCTTTCTTGGCTTCTTCGATTTGACGAGCTGATGCTGGTTTAACAGGATAAATGACCTGTGTTGTCAGCATTTTTCCTGTTGCATCCACGACAGCTAGCTTGGCACCTGTACGAAAGGCAGGGTCAAATCCAAGAACCACGCGCTCTTTCAGTGGAGCAACCAAGAGGAGATTGCGTAGGTTGTCCGAAAAGAGTTGGATAGCCCCTTCTTCCGCTTTTTCAGTCAATTCTGTCCGAATACGGCGCTCGATAGCAGGTAAGACTTTTTTCTTAACCGATTGCTGAACAACTTCATCTATATAGGCATTTTTCACCTTGAAACGAGCAGCAAAGAAAGCTAGAATACGGTCTGTCGCATGTTCGAAACCGACCTTCAAGACACCTAGCTTCTCCCCACGATTGAGGGCCAATGTACGATAGCCCTGCATATTTCCAACTGTCTCTGAAAAATCATAATAAATCTGAAAAACCTGCTTTTCATCAGGACTTTCATCCTTGACTTGCGAAGTAAGTTTAGAGTATCTCAGCACCTCCTGATAAGTCATGGCGCGCAGTGTCACATCTTCCGATAAGGCTTCGACTAAGATATCAACTGCACCAGCCAAGGCGTCTTTCCCAGTCACAAATCCTTCACAGATGAACTTTTCAGCCTCTTTCTCTAAGTCAGTTACATTCTGCAAAATCAGGCGAGCAAGTGGGAAGAGTCCAGCTTCACGAGCAATGGTTGCCTTGGTTCGACGCTTTTCCTTGTAAGGTAGGTAGAGTTCTTCAACGTCTGCTAATTTTTCGGCAGCTAAGATAGCTTCTTCCAACTCCTTGGTCAACTTGCCTTGTTCTTGAATCTTAGCTAAAACAGCTTCCTTGCGGTCATTGAGATTGGTCAGACTTTTATCCAAGTCGATAATGGCCTTAATCGCCACCTCATCCAGACTACCAGTCATGTCCTTGCGATAACGCGCGATAAAGGGGATTGTCGCCCCTTCTGCTGTCAAACTTAGAACAGTATCGATTTGCTTTAAAGTCACTCCCAAATCTTGGGAGATTTTTTCATATTTTTTATCCATGAATCTATTATACCACAAGCTAAACATTTCAAATTAACTCGTAGAACATTTAAAAAATATGTAGGGAATAGATTTATATGCTACAGCGCAATAACTTGCACTTAAAGAGCATTGCCACCTTTTTTTAACCAAGCCATGATATCAAAAGTATTTAATGGATCAGACATAATAGCCAGTTCTGGAAGATGTTCCTGACCTGGAATAACACATTGACTTTTCAAATTTTTATATGGACGATTGACTAAAATTAATTTATTAGAATAAGGAAGATTATCCATCTTATTTAAAATTTCTTCACTAGCTGAATCTTTATTATCAAATTTAAAATATAGATTATCCCAATTTATGCGTTTTTTCTTTTTTCCCACTTAGTCCGTGCTTCTTCAATACTAGAATAATGTAGAAAATGAATATCTATATCCCCTAAGTGCCCCAAAGGATAAACTTCATGGGTCCAGCTCAGTGAAACAAGTTCCTCTTCGAAAACAAGTTCTTGTTCCATATAGTACCGAAAATCCTTTGTAAGTTTATAATAATCATCAGGAAGAATAAATAAACCAACAAAAGGTGTTCTATATTGGCTTTACAATAATAACTTCTATATCTTTAAATGTTTGTCTATCAACTATTAATAAAGACTCTAATAAACTATTTTTATCTCCTTGATGTAATAAAATAACACTGATTAAGCAAGTCAATTTTACTACCTCCTATAATTTTCTGATAATGATTTTCTTCTTATTTCAATTATATAATCATTTAGTTTTAAAAAAG
>NZ_VMLS01000082.1:11857-17744 GCF_013276805.1 Streptococcus sp. 1449 | reverse complement strand
CTCAAAACACCGTTTTGAGGTTGTAGATAGAACTGATGAAGTCAGCTCAAAACACCGTTTTGAGGTGGCAGATAGAACTGACGAAGTCAGCTCAAAACACCGTTTTGAGGTTGCAGATAGAACTGACGAAGTCAGTAACATATACATACGGCACGACAAGGCTGACATGGTTTGAAGAGTATGGAACAATCATAACTTATTTGAAGATTTTAAAAGATTGTAAGCTATTATATCTGGATAAATAAGTATTAGAAACTAAAGTGAGGAAAAAGATGTTTTTATATTTAAAGGGTTTAGGAAAATTTCGTAAGTCAAAAGCTTATGGATTGGTGGGATGTCTGGCATTGGTGAGTATGATTGGATTGTCGATTCCTGATTTACCAGTTGTTGGAGGAAGAACAGTGTATGCTGACGTCATTCAAGGTGGCGATGATATAAAAGATGTGAGCGTTCATGAGAAGTCCGCTGAGGGTGTTGCTATGACTTATACCACTTATGATAGTGGTACGAGTGGAAAACAAACCGCGTCTGGCAGTGGTGTCTTTGTAGCGCCGAATGTCATGGTAACCGTAGCTCATAATTACTATGATAAAAACCAAGAAAACAAGTCCGCGGTCTTGCGTGGTGGGGAGTCTGCTCGTAGTTATGTTGTGATGAACTCAGAGACGGAAAAGAACAATAAAGTACCTACTTCTGGTGTATCAGAAGCTCTTGAAAAAGACTCTATTCACTTATATAACGGCAACGACTTTGGTAAAGACTATAGCAACGACTTAGCAGTAGTGGTAACTAAAAAGCCTGTAGAAGCTATGACGGGTGGTGAGGACTCTCCAAGAGAGTTGAGCCATAAAGAGGTTTCTACTGGTGATAAAATCACTATGGTAGGTTATCCCAATGATTTTTCGACTCCGAATTTAAGTGAAGAAAACAAGAAGAGGTTGAAAGATGGTAAGGCTTATTCAGTCTCAACAACTGTAAGCAGTGTCAATAAAGAGAGCGGTGCAGTCACTTATCATTCCTCAGCTTTGGGAGGTTTTTCAGGTGCTCCTTTGTTTAATGATAAGGGAGATGTAGTCGGTATCCACCAGCACGGAACAAATACTTCAAACGCTCCTGAGAGTGAGCGTATTGGGGGTGGTACGATTTTTACGGAAAAGCACAGAGCTTGGATTCGTTCTATGATTGATAAATATGGTATAAAGGGTTGGTATATAGATGGTGCAAACCGTTACTATTATGATGAAAATCACAGAGCCTTAAAAGACGTAGAGTATGAGATTGACGGTGCTTTGTATCGTTTTGATGAAAAAGGTCGAGCGACTTTAGTAAAAGGTGAAGAAAAAGGCCGCGTTCTACTTCGAGTGGAAGATACTAAAGGAACTCCTTTGATTTCAGATAAGGTTGTTCAGGAAGGTCCTGTTGGAAGTGGTTTGAATTTTCATTTAAGACAAAATCCAGACTTCAAACAGTTAATAGCAACTTCCCCAACAGCTAAAGTGGTATCTTACAATGGAGTTTCTGTCAACAAACTAGTAAGTGATACTAGTTGGTCTGATGAGTATGTCAGTAAGTTAGCTTTAGGTAATACCATTATAAAAGCTGTTGTTGACTCAGTAAATCCTTCATCTACTTCGTCTTCTGATTTCGCAAGAACGGAGGTTGGTAAGGTTGACTTGAGTGGCAAATCCAACTTACCTATGCCTAGTAAAGAGGTGTTACAAGCTCCGAATGGCTCAGAAAATTTCTATGCTACAACGCACATTCAAACGCCAGATGGGTCGGGGTCAGGTACTTTAATTGCACCCAATTTGGTGTTAACAGTCGCTCATAATTTTTTAACAGTTAAAGGTTCTGAGGTCGTTACGAAATCTGGTCGCACCAATACAGTGTATAAAGCAACCTTACCGAATGGGTTGTCTGTGCATTTTTCAGATGATGATATTGTTTATTGGAATAAAAAAGATTCCGTATTTGGATTTAAAAATGACTTAGCCTTGGTTCGACTAAAAGAAGATTTCAAAGCGGTATCTCCTGTAGAGATGGTTTCTGAGTCAACTTCTATCGCTAAGGGTGAAAAAGTTTCGGTTTATGGTTTCCCGGACGGTCGTTTATCTCCAGTCTTGGATAGTGAAGTTGTAGATACTACTGATTTCGGTTCAGGTATTGAGGGTATCAGCTATGAAGGCACAAAACCTGGAGCGTCTGGTGGTGGTCTTTATAATGACAAAGGTGCTTTAATTGGAGTTCACCAAAATGGTGTTGTAGGAAGCCGCAGTGGTGGTTTAGTCTTATCAAAAGAGCAGCTGGATTGGGTTCGTTCTTATATTGAGGGTCAACCAAAAGATCCTGTCTATGTAAGAGATGAAGTTTTGGTGGATGAGAAGGATAAGGATAAACTTCCTTCAACTCCAAAAGACGAAAAACCAAGTACACCTAAAATAGAGTCTGATAAAGATAAAGTAGAACCTCCTCTCAAACCGCAAAAGGAGCCGAAAACAGAGGTTATTACCACTTACGAAGGTGATAGTACCCTTGAGGTTGGAAAAGAGAGTACAGAGGATACTAAGGGTGAAAAAGAAGGTGTTCCACTTATTTACCGAGTAGTGTATAAAGGTACTAAGCCGAAAGTAGAAAAAGAATCGATTGCTTTTGATACTCTTTACCAAGGAGATGAAACAAAAGAGCTTGGTTTCCGTTCAGTTGTAGAGGGTAAAGGAGGGGTGGTTACTCGAACTACTACTTATCAAGTAGATAAGTATACAGGAGCGGTATCTTCTCAAGTTTCTGAGAAGAAAATAGCTCCTCAATCCAAGGTGATTACTTTAGGTATTAAACCCAACAGTGTCATAAAAGAACTTCCGATTACAGAGCGTTTTGAGGACTCTGAAGAGTTAGAGAAAGGGAAAACGGAGGTTGTTTCGGAGGGGTATGTAGGTAAAGAAGTTACTAAGGTGATTTATAAGGTCTTAGCTGATGGAAAGATTGTTGAAAATTCTCGTACAGTCGAGGTTACACCTATGAGAGAACGTGTGGTTCTTAAGGGTGTGAAGGAAGTGGTGTCATCGACGGAAGAAAACTCAAGTAATCTCAAAGAGGAAGTGGTATCTCCAGATAAAGTAGAGTTTCTAGTTCCAAAAGATGCGCCAATCAGAGAAGAACTGCCTGCGTCTAGTGAGGAATTTTCAGAATCAGAGGTTTTAGTATCGGGAGAAAAAATACCAGGCGACCTTGGGAAGTCTATAGTATCTTCAAAAGAACTAGTCCCTGAAAGAGTGGAAGTTCCAGACTTTGTGGCTAAAGTTACAGGTGGAGAAAAATTGACAGTAGAAGGGCACCGAGATGAGAGAAAAATAAAGACTCCATCAAAACAGGAAAGATTATCTAGCCCAGAAACCACTGCTCAATTCACAACGAACGGGACAGGTTCGTCATCGTTAACAGCTGTTTTTGGCGTTGAAGCGGATAACATGTCACTTTCTACTGTTGAACATTCTGTTATTACATATAATCAACAAAGAGGATGGCATAAGATAAATAATCAGTGGTATTTTAGAAATTCCGATGGGAAAGAACGGACAGGCTGGATGAAAGAAAATGATGCATGGTATTATTTTGATGCGAATGGAATCATGCAAACCGGTTGGATACAGGATACAGACGGTAATTGGTATTATCTCAAGGATAATGGCATGATGGAGGTAGGCTGGTTCCAAGATTCAAGTGGCGCGTGGTACTACTTAGGATCATCTGGTTCCATGGAATCCAATACATGGATTTATTATAAAGGAAAGTGGTACTATATCGATGCTTTTGGGAAACTACTTTTCAATTCGCTAACACCAGACGGCTATAGAGTGAACGAGTACGGGGAATGGATCAACTGATTTTGCTTTATGACCTATTGATGAGCAAGCGAGTAGTATAAAAAACATTAGAATTAATAGTCTAGGAAGTGGTAAGAGTTCTCTAAAACGGCTGATTTTGTAATCTTTTTTGTAAAATAGAGTCTTTAATAAATAATATGAGCAAGATTTATCTCTTTACAAGTGATTAGGATTAATAATTTTTAACTTTCTCGCTCCTTTTGTCTTTCTTTTCCGAATAAATAGATAGTAGCAGTAAATCTAGTAAACCTAGATTTAAAAATGTGCTATAATGAAAGGAGAGGAAATATGATTCTAAGACATCCGGGCATTAGCCCGACCAATGATTTGGTTGCTAAGAAAATCTTTAGCAACCCAGAAATCACTTGTCAATTTATCCGCGATATGCTGGATTTACCAGCAAAAAATGTGACCATTTTGGAGGGAAGCAATATTCATGTCTTGACTTCCATGCCCTATTCGGCGCAAGATTTCTATACCAGTATAGATGTTTTGGCGGAGTTGGATAATGGTACGCAAGTTATCATCGAAATTCAGGTTCATCATCAGAATTTTTTCATCAATCGTTTATGGGCTTACTTGTGCAGTCAGGTCAATCAAAATCTTGAAAAAATTCGTCAACGAGAAGGTGATACTCATCAGAGTTATAAACACATCTCACCAGTATACGCTATCGCAATTGTGGATAGTAACTAGTTCTCAGATGACTTGGCTTTTCATAGTTTTAGCATGCGAGAGGATTCGACAGGTGAGGTTTTAACAATTACAAACAATGGACAGGAAAACCATCTAGTCAAGATGGCGTTCTTGGAATTAAGAAAATACAGAGAAACCAGCAAAGACAAGGTTCGTAAACCATGGTTAGAGTTTTTCGGGAATAAACCCTTTACCCAGCAGCCCGAGCGAGCCATCAGCCAAGCAGATCAACTGCTGGACTACAAGAGCTGGTCCGAGGAGGATAGGAAAATGTTTAGTGAACAACGCAGGCGAGAAGAACAAGCCATGTTAGCACAGGACTATGCTTTGGAGCAAGCTGAGGAAAAAGGTTTAGAGAGAGGTCTTGAACGTGGTCGCGCAGAGGGGATTGAACAAGGCATCGAAAAAGGTTTAGAACAAGGACTTGAACGTGGGAAAGTTGAAGGAAGTTTGTCTATGCTACTAAATCTAGTCCACCAAGGACTTCTGACTTCCGAGGTTGCCAGTCAGCAATTGGGCATGACTGTTGCTGAGTTTGAAGTATTATTGAAAGACCATCATAAATAAGAATGTTGAATCTCAAATTCAAGTTAGGCAGAGAGAAGAAATTTTCAGAGAGATTTGCGATCCAACTATTTTTTAGGACAATCATTGCTTCACCTCTCGATGAAGGCAACTTTTTTAGAAGTCGTTTTTTTAGGTAAGAGGATTGACTTTAGGAAATCATCTACGAGTCAGTTTTTTTAAGTCCTCATATAGAGACTCTAGGCATAAAATCTTAAAAATCACAAACACGCATAGTATCAGGTAATTAAAAAAACTTGATATTATGCGTTTTATAGTGCATTGAATCTATATTAGGACACAACAATTCTTAAATCATTGTTAGAAATTGGTTTGAATTTTCCAATCAATTTGTTCGATTTTTACATC
The DNA here is from genome assembly GCF_013276805.1 of Streptococcus sp. 1449. Classification (NCBI taxonomy): domain Bacteria; kingdom Bacillati; phylum Bacillota; class Bacilli; order Lactobacillales; family Streptococcaceae; genus Streptococcus; species Streptococcus sp. 1449. The sequence goes on along the minus strand of NZ_VMLS01000082.1, from coordinate 12,231 downwards.
ATTGCATTATATCATGCGACTATTAACCTTGTCTTCTCCTAAAATTGACTTTCTTGTTTTCTTATCTTGTCCACTCGAAACAAGTATTGTAAGAATTTGATTATTTTTGAAAGTACTTTTAATATATTTGATATAGTTAAAAAAGATTTGAAACTAAATTCCAAATTAGAAAAAGACTTGAAATACTAAAAAAAAAAAGTATACTCTAATTGGAAACGGTAACAAAACTAATTTAGAGAATGAAATATAGAGTATTTCTCTCTTAAAAGTTTTTGGTGAAACGAGATGTAGAAAGGAGATTTAGCCAAAGAGTCTACTAGTGCTAGAATAATAGATTAGAATTATTTTAGAAAAACTAATACTCAATGAAAATC
>NZ_VMLS01000082.1:5839-11845 GCF_013276805.1 Streptococcus sp. 1449 | reverse complement strand
CGCAGGCTGTACTTGAGTACGACAAGGCGACGTTGACGCAGTTTGAATTTGATTTTCGAAGAGTATAAGTGAGCAGCTTATAAATTCAATTTCCCAAATAGATTCATACTAGTATCTTTTGCAAAAAATAAAGGGCGGACTTCCTTCATGAATATCAATTTCATCTATAAGGAAGGTAGCTCATTGAACTAACTTATTTATTCTGTTTGTCGCTAGAAAAATCAGACCTCCTTGTGAAGATTGAGGAGATACTGAATGAAAATCAAAGAAGAAACTAGCAAGCTAGCAGTAGATTGCCCAAAACACCGCTTTGAGGTTGTAGATAAGACTGACCTATATAATCCAAGGTGAAGCGACTGTGGTTTGAAGAGATTTTCAAAGAGTATAGGTTAGAGAGTGTAGTGTTTTTATGTCCTTCTAGTAGAAAATGCTAGACAGAAGAATGGGGAACTTGGATAGGAAAAATAGATTGAGAAAGGAGGTTAGAAGAGATGATTATTACAAAAATTAGCCGTTTAGAAACTTATGTGGGAGTAAATCCACATTTTGCAACATTGATAGATTTTCTAGAAAAAACAGGACTAGAAAATTTAACAGAAGGTTCGATTGCTATCGATGGTGATCGATTGTTTGGGAATTGCTTTACTTATCTAGCAGACGGTCAAGCAGGAGCCTTCTTTGAAACTCACCAAAAATATTTGGATATTCATTTAGTTTTGGAAAACGAAGAAGCCATGGCTGTTACGTCGCCAGAAAATGTAAGCGTTACCCAAGAGTATGATGAAGAGAAGGATATTGAATTATACACAGGGAAAGTGGAACAGTTGGTTCATTTGAGAGCTGGCGAATGCCTCATCACTTTTCCAGAAGATTTACATCAACCCAAGGTTCGTATAAATGATGAACCTGTGAAAAAAATTGTCTTTAAAGTTGCGATTTCTTAATGTAGAAAGAGAAGAACGATGAAAAAAATGAGAAAGTTTTTATGTCTAGCTGGAGTTGCGCTAGCAGCCGTTGCCTTGGTAGCTTGTTCAGGAAAAAAAGAAGCTACAACTAGTACTGAACCACCGACAGAATTATCTGGTGAGATTACAATGTGGCACTCCTTTACTCAAGGACCCTGTTTAGAAAGTATTCAAAAATCAGCAGATGCTTTCATGCAAAAGCATCCAAAAACGAAAATCAAGATTGAAACATTTTCTTGGAATGACTTCTATACTAAATGGACTACAGGTTTAGCAAATGGAAATGTGCCAGATATCAGTACAGCTCTTCCTAACCAAGTAATGGAAATGGTCAACTCAGATGCTTTGGTTCCGCTAAATGATTCTATCAAGCGTATTGGACAGGATAAATTTAACGAAACTGCCTTAAATGAAGCAAAAATCGGAGATGATTACTACTCTGTTCCTCTTTATTCACATGCACAAGTCATGTGGGTTAGAACAGATTTGTTAAAAGAACATAATATTGAGGTTCCTAAAACTTGGGATCAACTCTATGAAGCTTCTAAAAAATTGAAAGAAGCTGGAGTTTATGGCTTGTCTGTTCCGTTCGGAACAAATGACTTAATGGCAACACGTTTCTTGAACTTCTACGTACGTAGTGGTGGAGGAAGCCTCTTAACAAAAGATCTTAAAGCGGATTTGACAAGTCAACTTGCTCAAGATGGTATTAAATACTGGGTTAAAATGTATAAAGAAATTTCACCTCAAGATTCTTTGAACTTTAATGTCCTTCAACAAGCTACCTTGTTCTATCAAGGAAAAACAGCATTTGACTTTAACTCTGGCTTCCATATTGGAGGAATCAATGCCAACAGTCCTCAATTGATTGATTCGATTGATGCTTATCCTATTCCAAAAATCAAAGAATCTGATAAGGACCAAGGAATTGAAACTTCAAACATTCCAATGGTTGTTTGGAAAAATTCAAAACACCCAGAAGTTGCTAAAGCATTCTTAGAATCACTTTATAATGAAGAAGACTACGTTAAATTCCTTGATTCAACTCCAGTAGGTATGTTGCCAACTATTAAGGGGATTAGCGATTCTGCAGCCTATAAAGAAAATGAAACTCGTAAGAAATTTAAACATGCTGAAGAAGTGATTACTGAAGCTGTTAAAAAAGGTACTGCTATTGGTTATGAAAATGGACCAAGTGTACAAGCTGGTATGTTGACTAACCAACACATTATTGAACAAATGTTCCAAGATATCATTACAAATGGAACAGATCCTATGAAAGCTGCAAAAGAAGCAGAAAAACAATTAAACGATTTATTTGAGGCTGTTCAGTAGATGTAAAAGACTAGAAAATAGGTGGGCTAGTGAGCTGAAAAGCCCTAGCCCAATCTTGTAAAAGAAGGGAGAAGGAGAATGGTTAAAGAACGTAATTTAACTCGCTGGATATTTGTTTTGCCAGCTATGATTATCGTAGGATTACTCTTTGTTTATCCGTTTTTCTCGAGTATTTTTTATAGCTTTACCAATAAGCATTTGATTATGCCCAATTATAAATTTGTTGGTTTAGCTAACTATAAAGCTGTGCTATCAGATCCCAACTTCTTTAATGCGTTCTTTAATTCAATTAAGTGGACCATTTTCTCATTAGTTGGTCAAGTTTTAGTAGGGTTTGTATTGGCTTTAGCTCTTCACAGAGTACGCCACTTCAAGAAATTATATAGGACCTTATTGATTGTTCCTTGGGCATTTCCTACCATCGTTATTGCCTTCTCTTGGCAGTGGATTCTAAACGGGGTTTATGGCTACTTACCTAATCTAATCGTAAAATTAGGTTTAATGGAACATACACCTGCATTTTTGACAGATAGTACATGGGCATTCCTATGTTTGGTGTTTATCAACATTTGGTTTGGAGCGCCGATGATTATGGTTAATGTGCTTTCAGCTTTGCAAACAGTACCAGAAGAACAATTTGAGGCTGCTAAGATAGATGGTGCTTCAAGTTGGCAGGTGTTCAAGTTTATCGTCTTTCCACATATTAAAGTGGTTGTAGGGCTTCTAGTTGTTTTGAGAACTGTATGGATCTTTAATAACTTTGACATTATCTACCTTATTACGGGTGGTGGACCGGCTAATGCTACAACGACGCTTCCAATTTTTGCTTACAATCTGGGTTGGGGCACTAAATTGTTGGGTCGTGCTTCAGCAGTTACAGTGTTGCTCTTTATCTTCTTGATGGCGATTTGCTTTATCTACTTTGCTATCATCAGTAAGTGGGAAAAGGAGGGTAGAAAATAATGAAGAAGAAATCCAGTATTTATTTAGATATTCTCTCACATGCACTCTTGATTGGTGCGACTATTGTTGCAATTTTCCCATTGGTATGGATTATCATATCGTCTGTCAAGGGGAAAGGGGAATTGACTCAGTATCCAACACGATTTTGGCCTGAACAGTTTACATTAGATTATTTTATACATGTTATCAACGATTTGCACTTTATTGATAACATTCGAAATAGTTTAATCATTGCCTTAGCTACAACCCTTATTGCGATTATTATTTCTGCTATGGCAGCCTACGGTATTGTTCGATTCTTTCCTAAATTGGGAGCAATCATGTCGAGACTACTCGTCATTACCTATATTTTCCCACCAATTTTGTTAGCAATTCCCTATTCAATTGCCATTGCTAAAGTTGGGTTAACAAATAGTTTATTTGGCTTGATGATGGTTTATCTATCTTTTAGTGTTCCATATGCAGTTTGGCTCTTAGTTGGATTTTTCCAAACAGTTCCAATTGGAATTGAAGAAGCAGCTCGAATTGATGGTGCAAATAAATTTGTAACGTTTTATAAAGTTGTGCTACCGATTGTAGCACCAGGTATTGTAGCAACAGCTATTTATACATTTATCAATGCTTGGAATGAATTCCTGTATGCCTTGATTTTGATTAACAATACAGGAAAGATGACAGTAGCAGTAGCCCTTCGTTCACTTAATGGTTCAGAAATACTAGACTGGGGAGATATGATGGCAGCGTCTGTTATTGTAGTTCTTCCATCAATCATTTTCTTCTCTGTCATCCAAAATAAGATTGCAAGTGGATTGTCAGAAGGATCTGTGAAGTAATACTCAATGAAAATCAAAGAGCAAACTAGCCGCAGGCTGCTCAAAGTACAGCTTTGAGGTTGCAAATAAAACTGACGAAGTCAGCTCAGAACACGTTTTTGAGGTTGTAGATGAAGCTGACGAAGTCAGTAACCATACGCACAGTAAGGCGACGTTGACTCGGTTTGAAGAGATTTTTGAAGAGTATAAGTTAAAATTAGAAAGTTTATTCAATAATAAAGGAGAAAAACATGGTTAAATATGGTGTTGTTGGAACAGGGTATTTTGGAGCTGAATTGGCTCGTTATATGCAAAAGAATGATGGAGCAGAGATTACTCTTCTCTATGATCCAGATAATGCAGAAGTAATTACAGAAGAATTGGGAGCAAAAGTAGCAAGTTCCCTAGATGAGTTGGTTTCTAGCGATGAAGTAGATTGTGTTATCGTCGCAACTCCAAATAATCTTCATAAAGAACCGGTTATTAAGGCTGCACAGCATGGTAAAAATGTTTTCTGTGAAAAACCAATTGCGCTTTCTTATCAAGATTGTCGCGAGATGGTAGATGCGTGTAAAGAAAACAATGTAACCTTTATGGCAGGACATATTATGAATTTCTTTAATGGTGTTCATCATGCAAAAGAACTCATTAATCAAGGAGTTATCGGAGACGTTCTATATTGTCATACAGCTCGTAATGGTTGGGAAGAACAACAACCGTCCGTATCATGGAAAAAAATTCGTGAAAAATCAGGTGGTCACTTGTATCACCACATCCATGAATTGGATTGCGTTCAATTCCTTATGGGGAGCATGCCTGAAACTGTAACCATGACAGGTGGAAATGTGGCCCATGAAGGTGAACATTTCGGTGATGAAGATGATATGATTTTTGTCAATATGGAATTTTCTAATAAGCGTTTTGCTTTGTTAGAATGGGGTTCAGCTTATCGTTGGGGTGAACATTATGTCTTAATCCAAGGAAGCAAAGGTGCCATCCGCTTAGACTTATTCAACTGTAAAGGAACTCTTAAGCTAGATGGGCAAGAAAGCTATTTCTTGATTCACGAATCGCAAGAAGAAGATGATGATCGGACTCGTATCTATCATAGTACAGAGATGGATGGAGCAATTGCTTATGGTAAACCAGGTAAACGTACTCCATTATGGCTATCATCTGTCATTGATAAAGAAATGCGCTATCTGCATGAGATTATGGAAGGAGCTCCAGTATCAGAAGAATTTGCAAAACTTTTGACAGGTGAAGCTGCCCTAGAAGCAATTGCTACTGCAGATGCTTGTACCCAGTCTATGTTTGAAGATCGCAAAGTAAAATTGTCAGAAATTGTAAACTAAATTTTGGTATTCTCCTATTATAGGTCGACTTGCTCCTCTGAAAGTACTTTTAGAGGAGCTGTTTGACTTGGCTAGTTTTTGAAACTGAAATCTATTATACTACAAACTATTGAAAGCGTTTTAATTTTAAGGTATAATAATCTCATAGAAATAAAGAAAAAAGAAAGGGAGGAAAGAAGATGCCACAGATTAGTAAAGAAGCCTTGATTGAACAAATCAAAGATGGAATCATCGTTTCTTGTCAGGCTCTTCCTCATGAACCGCTTTATACAGAAGCGGGAGGGGTGATTCCCTTGCTGGTCAAAGCGGCTGAGCAAGGTGGAGCAGTCGGTATCCGAGCCAATAGTGTTCGCGATATCAAGGAAATTAAGGAAGTCACCAAACTTCCGATTATTGGGATAATCAAACGAGATTATCCGCCACAAGAACCCTTCATCACGGCTACTATGAAAGAAGTTGATGAATTGGCAGAACTGGACATCGAGGTGATTGCTCTGGATTGTACCAAGCGTGAACGCTACGATGGTTTGGAAATTCAAGAGTTCATTCGTCAGGTCAAGGAGAAATATCCTAACC
>NZ_VMLS01000082.1:0-5733 GCF_013276805.1 Streptococcus sp. 1449 | reverse complement strand
GAGGCATCGTTGTTGGTGGCGCTATTACTAGACCAAAAGAGATTACAGAACGCTTCGTTGCTGGTCTTAAATAAGATGTGAGGGGGGGAGTTTTATATTTAAAGTTTTACAAAAAGTTGGAAAAGCTTTTATGTTGCCTATAGCTATACTTCCTGCAGCAGGTCTACTTTTGGGGATTGGTGGTGCACTTTCAAACCCAACCACGATAGCAACTTATCCAATACTAGACAATAGTATTTTTCAATCGATATTCCAAGTAATGAGCTCTGCAGGAGAGGTTGTATTCAGTAACTTGTCACTACTTCTCTGTGTGGGATTATGTATTGGCTTAGCGAAACGAGATAAAGGAACCGCTGCGTTAGCAGGAGTAACTGGTTACTTAGTTATGACTGCAACGATCAAAGCTCTGGTAAAACTTTTTATGGCAGAAGGATCTGCAATTGATACTGGAGTTATTGGAGCATTAGTTGTCGGAATAGTTGCCGTATATTTGCACAACCGATATAGCAATATTCAATTACCTTCCGCTTTAGGATTCTTTGGAGGTTCACGCTTCGTTCCTATTGTTACATCGTTCTCTTCTATCTTAATTGGCTTTGTCTTCTTTGTTATTTGGCCACCTTTCCAACAACTTCTTGTTTCTACAGGTGGATATATTTCTCAGGCAGGTCCAATTGGAACTTTTCTATATGGATTTTTAATGAGACTTTCTGGAGCAGTAGGCTTACATCATATGATTTATCCTATGTTTTGGTATACTGAACTTGGTGGTGTTGAAACTGTTGCAGGACAAACAGTGGTTGGAGCTCAAAAAATATTTTTTGCTCAATTAGCCGATTCGGCTCATTCTGGATTATTTACAGAAGGAACAAGGTTTTTTGCAGGTCGTTTCTCAACAATGATGTTCGGTTTACCGGCTGCCTGTTTAGCGATGTACCATAGTGTTCCTAAGAATCGTCGTAAAAAATACGCGGGTTTGTTTTTTGGAGTTGCTTTAACATCTTTTATTACCGGTATTACAGAACCAATTGAATTTATGTTTCTATTCGTCAGTCCGGTTCTATATGTTGTTCACGCATTCCTTGATGGTGTCAGCTTCTTTATTGCAGACATCTTAAATATTTCAATAGGAAACACATTTTCAGGAGGTGTAATCGATTTCACTTTATTTGGAATTTTGCAGGGGAACGCTAAGACGAATTGGGTTCTTCAGATTCCATTTGGACTTATTTGGAGTGTTTTGTATTATATTATTTTTAGATGGTTCATTACTCAATTCAACGTTCTAACGCCAGGAAGAGGAGAAGAAGTAGATTCTAAAGAAATTTCTGAATCCGCAGATTCAACTTCAAATACTGCGGATCATTTAAAACAGGATAGCCTACAAATTATCAGAGCCTTGGGTGGATCAAATAATATAGAAGATGTAGATGCTTGTGTGACACGTTTACGTGTAGCTGTAAAAGAAGTTAATCAAGTTGATAAAGCACTTTTAAAACAAATTGGTGCAGTTGATGTCTTAGAAGTGAAGGGTGGCATTCAAGCAATCTATGGAGCAAAAGCAATCTTATATAAAAATAGTATTAATGAAATTTTAGGTGTAGATGATTAAGTACTTACTGACTTAATAAAAAATAGAGGAGAGTGATTGATGAGTAGGAAAAAATGAAAACGTATATAAATGCAAAGAACTCATTATCCAAGTTGGATACGCTTATAAAATAGGAGAATACAAATGAAATTTAGAAAATTAGCTTGTACAGTACTTGCGGGTGCTGCGGTTCTTGGTCTTGCTGCTTGTGGCAATTCTGGCGGAAATAAAGATGCTGGTAAATCAGGTGGTGACGGTGCCAAAACAGAAATCACTTGGTGGGCATTCCCAGTATTTACCCAAGAAAAAGCTGGTGACGGTGTTGGAACTTATGAAAAATCAATCATCGAAGCGTTTGAAAAAGCAAATCCAGATGTAAAAGTGAAATTGGAAACCATCGACTTCAAGTCAGGCCCTGAAAAAATCACAACAGCCATCGAAGCAGGAACAGCTCCGGACGTACTCTTTGACGCACCAGGACGTATCATCCAATACGGTAAAAATGGTAAATTGGCTGAGTTGAACGACCTTTTCACAGATGAATTTGTTAAAGATGTCAATAACGAAAACATCATACAAGCAAGTAAAGCTGGAGACAAGGCTTACATGTATCCAATTAGTTCTGCCCCATTCTACATGGCAATGAACAAGAAAATGCTAGAAGATGCTGGAGTGGCAAACCTTGTAAAAGAAGGTTGGACAACTGATGATTTTGAAAAAGTATTGAAAGCACTCAAAGACAAGGGCTACACACCAGGTTCATTGTTCAGTTCTGGTCAAGGGGGAGACCAAGGAACACGTGCCTTTATCTCTAACCTTTATAGCGGTTCTGTAACAGATGAAAAAGTTAGCAAATATACAACTGATGATCCTAAATTCGTCAAAGGTCTTGAAAAAGCAACTGGCTGGATTAAAGACAATTTGCTCAATAATGGTTCACAATTTGACGGTGGGGCAGATATCCAAAACTTTGCCAACGGTCAAACATCTTACACAACCCTTTGGGCACCAGCTCAAAATGGTATCCAAGCTAAACTGTTAGAAGCAAGTAAGGTAGAAGTAGTAGAAGTACCATTCCCATCAGACGAAGGTAAACCAGCTCTTGAATACCTTGTAAACGGATTTGCAGTATTCAACAATAAAGACGACAAGAAAGTCGCTGCATCTAAGAAATTCATCCAGTTTATCGCAGATGACAAAGAGTGGGGACCTAAAGACGTAGTTCGTACAGGTGCTTTCCCAGTCCGTACTTCATTTGGAAAACTTTATGAAGACAAACGCATGGAAACAATCAGCGGCTGGACTCAATACTACTCACCATACTACAACACTATTGATGGATTTGCTGAAATGAGAACACTTTGGTTCCCAATGTTGCAATCTGTATCAAATGGTGACGAAAAACCAGCGGACGCTTTGAAAGCCTTCACTGAAAAAGCGAACGAAACAATCAAAAAAGCTATGAAACAATAGTCCTTAGTTATTCTATAAAAAGTAGTTTTTTAAAGAAGCTAAGAGTGTATACCCCCTTTTCCCTCTACACAGATAGTGTAAGAAAAGGGGGCTTTTGTTTAAAATGTAAGAAACTGTCACGAAATTAAAATGAAGTTCTTACATAAGCGAATCATAAAAAATTTCATTTTGATTTTAAAACAGTTCAAGAAAGTCAAAAAATTATTCTATTTGAAAGAGAGGTGCCGACTGTGAAAGTCAATAAAATTCGTATGCGGGAAACAGTGATTTCCTATGCTTTCCTAGCACCAGTGTTGTTCTTCTTTATTATCTTTGTTTTAGCACCAATGATTATGGGCTTCATCACAAGTTTCTTTAACTATTCTATGACTAGTTTCCAATTTGTGGGCTTAGATAACTATGTCCGTATGTTTAAAGATCCTGTCTTTGCAAAATCTCTGATTAACACAGTTATTTTGGTTATTGGATCTGTGCCAGTTGTTGTTCTATTCTCACTCTTTGTAGCATCGCAAACCTATCACCAAAATGCTATTGCCAGATCCTTCTACCGTTTTGTCTTCTTCCTTCCTGTTGTAACAGGTAGTGTTGCCGTAACGGTTGTATGGAAATGGATCTATGATCCACTATCAGGTATCTTGAACTTTGTGCTTAAATCAAGTCATATCATTACTCAAAACATTTCATGGCTTGGTGATAAGCACTGGGCATTGATGGCGATTATGATTATTCTCTTGACCACTTCAGTTGGTCAGCCCATCATCCTTTATATCGCTGCTATGGGGAATATTGATAATTCACTGGTTGAAGCGGCGCGTGTTGATGGTGCAACTGAGTTTCAAGTTTTCTGGAAGATTAAATGGCCAAGCCTTCTTCCAACAACTCTTTATATTGCAATCATCACAACAATTAACTCCTTCCAGTGTTTCGCCTTGATTCAGCTTTTGACATCTGGTGGTCCAAACTACTCAACAAGTACCTTGATGTACTACCTGTACGAAAAAGCCTTCCAATTGACAGAATACGGCTATGCCAACACCATTGGTGTCTTCTTGGCAGTCATGATTGCGATCGTAAGCTTTGTTCAATTTAAAGTACTTGGAAACGACGTAGAATACTAAAGAAAGGAGACAGTTATGCAATCTACAGAAAAAAAACCATTAACAGCCTTTACTGTTATTTCAACAATCATTTTGCTCTTGTTGACTGTGCTGTTCATCTTTCCATTCTACTGGATTTTGACAGGGGCATTCAAGTCACAGCCTGATACCATTATGATTCCGCCACAATGGTTCCCTAAAATGCCAACCATGGAAAACTTCCAACAACTTATGGTGCAGAACCCTGCCTTGCAATGGATGTGGAACTCAGTATTTATCTCATTGGTAACCATGTTCTTAGTCTGTGCAACCTCATCTCTAGCAGGTTATGTATTGGCTAAAAAACGTTTCTATGGTCAACGCATTCTATTTGCTATCTTTATAGCTGCTATGGCGCTTCCAAAACAAGTTGTCCTTGTACCATTGGTACGTATCGTCAACTTCATGGGAATTCATGACACTCTTTGGGCAGTTATTTTGCCTTTGATTGGATGGCCATTTGGGGTCTTCCTCATGAAACAATTCAGTGAAAATATCCCTACAGAATTGCTCGAATCAGCTAAGATTGATGGCTGTGGTGAGATTCGTACCTTCTGGAGCGTAGCCTTCCCGATTGTGAAACCAGGGTTTGCAGCCCTTGCAATCTTTACCTTCATCAATACTTGGAATGACTACTTCATGCAATTGGTAATGTTGACTTCACGTAACAATTTGACCATCTCACTTGGGGTTGCGACCATGCAGGCTGAAATGGCAACCAACTATGGTTTGATTATGGCAGGAGCTGCCCTTGCTGCCGTGCCAATTGTAACAGTCTTCCTAGTCTTCCAGAAATCCTTCACACAAGGGATTACTATGGGAGCGGTCAAAGGATAATACTCTGCGAAAATCGAATGCAAACTAGGTCAGCGTCACCTTGCCATACTTAAGTATTGCCTGCGGTTAGCTTCCTAGTTTGTTCTTCAATTTTCATTGAGTATAAGAGAATATAGAGGTTATAAGTGTCTACAAAATGTTGGGTATTTGCTTACCTTAGAGATTTTGTCAGACACTTATCAACTTAAGAATGGTTTTAGTTAACTATCAGAAACGAAGGAAAGAGTATGATTTTTGACGATTTGAAAAATATTAGCTTCTATAAAGGGATTCATCCCAATCTTGACAAGGCAATTGATTATCTTTATGAACATCGTAAAGATTCATTCGAGTTAGGAAAATATGATATTGATGGTGACAAGGTCTTTCTAGTTGTTCAAGAAAATGTCCTAAATAAAGCTGAAAATGACCAGTTTGAACATCACAAGAACTATGCAGACTTGCATTTGTTGGTAGAAGGGCATGAATATTCGAGCTACGGTTCACGTATCAAAGACGAGGCAGTAGCATTTGACGAAGCAAGTGACATTGGTTTTGTCCATTGTCATGAACACTACCCACTCTTATTGGGTTATCACAATTTTGCGATTTTCTTCCCAGGAGAGCCACATCAACCAAATGGTTATGCAGGTATGGAAGATCAAGTTCGCAAGTATTTGTTTAAAATTTTAATTGATTAAAAATAGAGATGACAAA
>NZ_VMLS01000081.1:0-4261 GCF_013276805.1 Streptococcus sp. 1449 | reverse complement strand
ATAGTATATTGAAACTAGAATAGTACACCTCTATTTCTAAAACATTGTTAGAAATCGATTTGACTGTCCTGAACGATTTATCCTGTTATTATTTCATTTTATTATAGTGGATTAAATTAAAAAAGTATAGTATATTGAATCTATAACAGTACATCTTGACTGCTAAAATATTTCTATAAATTAATTTGACTTTCCTGATAGAGTTGTTCACATCTTATTTCAATTCACTATACAATCCAGTTCCTAAAACTTTGCTAGAAATTGATTTGGCTTTCCGAATTAATTTGTTCAAATTTTATTTCATTTCAATATACTGAAAAATCCATTCACTAGCACAGGGCAAGAGGGAGTCGCTATTGATTTCAAGGGTAGCAGGTACATACAGAGGACTCCTACCTCAGATATACTGCAATATCATCGTATAAAAAAAACCTCTGAGATTCTTCTCAAAGGTTCTGATTTGGCTAATTACTGTTCTCAACCGCTGCAGTAATAAATGCAGTGTAGAGTTCTTCTGGACGATTTGGACGACTTGACAGTTCAGGGTGATACTGACAAGCTACAAAGAATTTATTTTCTGGAATTTCCACAATTTCTACTAAACGATTATCTGGAGAAACTCCTGAGAAGACAAAGCCTGCTGCCTCAAACTGCTCACGGAAGGCATTGTTAAACTCATAACGGTGACGGTGGCGGCGTTGCACCACTTCTTGATTGTGATAAGCAGCCGCTGCCTTAGAGCCACGTTTCAACTTAGACGGATAAAGCCCCAAGCGAAGGGTTCCCCCCATATCCTCAACATCAATCTGATCACGCATGATATCAATGATAGGGTATTTTGTTTCTGGTGCAAGCTCTGCAGAATTGGCACCTTCGAGTCCTAAAACGTGACGAGCAAATTCGATACATGTCAACTGCATTCCCAAGCAGACTCCCAACATTGGAACATCATTTTCACGCGCATAGCGGATGGCTTGGATTTTCCCTTCTGTACCACGTTGACCAAAACCACCTGGTACGATGATCCCGTCCGCATCAGACAAGAGTTCTGCTACATTCTCTGCTGTCACATCATTGGCATTGACCCAATTGATTTTAACTTCTACATCATTGACATAGCCAGAGTGTTTCAAGGCTTCGACCACTGAGATATAGGCATCTTGCAACTCCACATACTTACCAACAAGGGAAATCTTAACTTGTTTCTTGAGGTTCATGACCTTGTCCACCATGGCTGACCATTCTGTCATATCCGCTGCTGGTGCGTCTAATTTCAAATGGTCACAGACAATTTGGTCCATACCTTGTGCCTGCAAGTTCAGTGGAATTTGGTAAAGATGTTCGACATCCAACGATTCGATAACGGCTTCTGGTGCCACATCACAGAACTGGGCCAGTTTATTTTTAATTCCTTGACCAGCTGGCTCTTCTGTACGAATCACCAACATATTTGGTTGGATTCCCAATCCACGCAATTCTTTTACAGAGTGCTGAGTTGGTTTGGTCTTCATTTCACCAGCGGCCTTGAGGTAAGGAAGCAAGGTTGTATGGATGTACATAACATTATCCGCACCCACATCCGCCTTCATCTGACGAAGGGCCTCTAGGAATGGCAAGGACTCGATATCTCCAACAGTTCCACCAACCTCTGTGATAATGACATCAGAGTCGGTCGTTAGAGCGGCACGCTTGATTTTTTCTTTTAAAGCATCTGTGATATGAGGAATAACCTGAACAGTTGCCCCAAGGTATTCTCCACGACGTTCCTTACGAAGAACTTCACTGTAAATTTTACCAGTTGTCACGTTGGAATATTTGTTGAGATTGATATCGATGAAACGTTCATAGTGACCCAAGTCCAAATCTGTCTCAGCTCCGTCATCTGTCACAAAAACTTCCCCGTGCTGGTAAGGACTCATAGTTCCTGGATCAATATTGATATAAGGGTCAAATTTTTGAATGGTTACTTTAAGACCACGATTTTTCAAGAGACGGCCCAGACTCGCTGCCACAATCCCTTTCCCAATAGACGATACCACACCACCAGTTACAAAAATATATTTCGTAGACATAGATTCCTCTTTCTAAAGTGCTCAAGGTCTTGCTAACTACGTGGGGACATAGAAAACAAGACCCTACTAATAAGAATAATCTGGGACGACTGCACCAGATTCACAACTAATACTCTTCGAAAATCTCTTCAAACCGCGTCAACGTCGCCTTGCCGTAGATATGTGTTCCTGACTTTGTCAGTCTTATCTACAACCTCAAAACAGTGTTTTGAGCAGCCTACGGCTAGTTTCCTAGTTTGCTCTTTGATTTTCATTGAGTATAAAATACAAGAAGATAACTTCTTGTAAAAACAAAAATAGCTCCCTAAGAACTAGGGAGCTCCGACCTCTAAAAGAGGTGCCCGAACAATATGATACCTAAAAATAGGATAATTGTCAATAGCTAACTTTTATTCCTCGATGATTTCAGCATCATCATCTGAAAACTCGTCGTCTTCGTTGAGATCCACATCTTCTCCCAAGTCATCTGGAGCGATTTCGTTGATTTCTGCATCATAAGCTTCCACTTCATTTTTTTCATCATCTGGATTTTCATCATCGTATGAAAGAGCTGGATCTGCTTCGTATGCATCTTCGTCTTCTGGATCATCTGCATTGTAGTCAATGGCATCTGAATCACCATCCATAAAGGCATTGACACGTTTTTTCTTAGCTTTTGGTGCTACTTCATCGTCGTCATTTTCTTCAAGAGCGATGATTTCTTCGTCGATTTCGTCCACACCATACCATGAACGAAGACCCCATTTGTTGTCCCCAAGTGAGATGAAGCTACCGTCAAAGTTCAACTCTGTGTAGAACAAAGGCAAAGCTTCGCGGATATCGCTGTTTGATGTTCCAAGGTAGTTTTGAATTTCATTTACAAGATCGCTAAAATGCATCTCATGATCGCGACCACGAAGTTCCAAGATAGCACGCGCTACCTCAATCATAGATAGTTCACTTTTTTCTTGCCCAGCAAATACTTCTAATTCCAAAGCGTTTCTCCTCATTTATACTACTATCGCCAGAGCAAACAGACTCTGACCTCATTTTATCATTTACTCTTTATTTTACGATAATTTTGCGGAATAGTCAAAGGTTAAGGGGGAGAAAGTGGCAGGATTAGACTAATTCCAATATAAAACTCCTTCCTTTTTCTGTTGCTCCATTTTCCACAAATCCAAGCGACTTGAAACACCTCCTAGAAGCATGATTGTAGGTGTAGATTTCCTTAACTCTCAATTCTTTCCATCCTTTTACTCAAGCAAATTCAATCAAAGCACTTAGAATCTTTTTTCCAAGTCCTCGATGTTGGTAAGCGGAATTCCCAATCACAATGGGGAGATTATCCTGAGATAGTGTAATATCCCCAATTGGAAACCATTCTCCCTTCTCCTTGACTTCAATCCAAAAAGGCTCACCATGCCGATCCAAATAGAAATACATGGCTTCCAAGGTCGCTTGACTGTAAGGAAGCTTCACCCCATCTACGAGGTAAACCAAGTTCACATCCTGATACCAAGCAAAAGCTTCCTCACAATGATTGACCTTATAATAAGGAACAAGACACAATGCACTACCTTTTCAACAAAAGAGTTGCTGCTTGATTAAAACCATCACACCAGTTATACCATTTTGCTTCATACCCATCTTGAGCTAGGATACGATCTTCTAAATCAAAAACAGAGTAAATAGACTTCCTGCAAAACTAGAATCCTAGTTCATGATTGATAATACCAACAATCAAATTCATTCGTAATCCGAAGCGTTTACGATGATTTCGATAGGTTGTTGAAAATATTTTAAACGTTTTCATAGTGAGATGAAATAAGAACAGGACAAATCAATCAAGACAGTCAAATCGATTTCTAACAATGTTTTAGAAGTAGAGGTGTACTATTCTAGTTTCAATCTACTATACTTTGTCAAAAATACTCTCAACCTTGATTCTCTCCTTAGATAGCGCATGGTTATAGGCTTTATCTTCAGCTATTAGCGGCTTGAGTTTGCTGGATTTACGTGGAGTTTGTGCTTGAGGATATATCTTCATGAGCCCTTGATAACCACTGTCAGCCAAGATTTTACCAGCTTGTCCGATATTTCTGCGACTCATTTTGAACAACTTCATATCATGACCATAGTTCACATTGATTTCCAAAGAAACAATTCTCCCTGGACTTGTGACAATCCCTTGAGCCTTCATAGCGCGG
>NZ_VMLS01000080.1:0-1943 GCF_013276805.1 Streptococcus sp. 1449 | reverse complement strand
CGTTTTCTCGGCGTTCGCTCGGAGTTCAAGGATACTCTCCTTATCTGATTGATAACTGATAAGCTCTATTCATCACAAAAACCTATATTGTCCCAGAATATCCGCAATCCTTTTGTATTTTTAATTCGTGAAATATCTTTTTCTGCTTCTTCTTTTGTCGGATAGACTTCTATAATATCTTTGGGATTTTTTCCACCTATCCTATATCTTACCTCAAAATGTCCAGTATCAATCTGCGTCAAAAACACGGTATCAACTTCATCAACCACCGCTAACTTATTCAACTTATTTAAACGGTTTTTAATCGCCTTCATCTAGTATCTTCGCCTCTAATATTTCTAATTGCTCCACTACCTCAACCATTTCAACCGCCTTATAAGCCATGTTTAGAATGCTCTGGGCGCTCTGTTGTCTCGCATACGGGCTTACTGTCTTATCAAGCATGATTTCCCTTAATACATTGACTGCCTCAACGCTTGCATTCTGTAACAGCGTAGTAGACTCCTTGAGTTGTTCGCTACGTCTTTCACGGTAAATTCTCTTAAAGGTTGCATCGTTCAAGTAATTGTAAGCCGTCTTTCTGGTAATCTCACTTAATTCACTAGCTTTTTTTACATTCCCAGTCATGAGATAATTGGCCATAAATATTTCTTTTTTTCTGCTTAATCCTGTCAAATACTGTTCACCTCGCTTTATTGCTCTAATTCTGAAAACTCACTTATCCCAGTCATTTCCCTAAGTTCATCCATACGTTTTTTTGATTTCTTATAGTCTGCTAGCTTAATATCTTTAAATGGTGTTTTAATAAAATCATCCATATCTATCTTTATTTCATCTTGCTGAAAAGCAAATCTTAAACAATCCACATATAAAGATATACATTCATCAGTTGTTGCATATTCCATCTTTCCAGCATACTCTTCTAACTTTTCTAGTCTTGCTTTTGAACTTCTAACCATTCCCCTACCTCGTGTGTAATTCTGTCTGATTTATGTAAAAAAAGGGGATTGCTCCCCTCCACATCACAAACCGCGTTTTTCCTTGCCTAGTAGCTTATCATACAGGGCTTTATCTTTCTCAAATAGTTCATGTCTACGCTTGTAGCCCATAGCTTTAAACTCTTCAAGGGTCACAGCTTCCTCTTCATAAGATTTTGAAATACTTTCTACGTTCTTGGCAAGTCCTTGCAGTAAGTCAGCTTGTCTCTTCTCTTCTTCGATTTCTTGAAATAGTTGTTTATGTTCATCTTTCATTATTGTTCTCCTTCAAAATAGTTAATACGATTCACAAAATACGCCAAATCATCACTCGGATCTAAATAGCGGTATTGGCTTCCCATATAACCAGCTACACCACTATAAATGTAAGGCTTACTTACTCCACTATATTCTGGGGATGTATTCAGGCGGTCAAATAACTCTTCGATACCTGTTTCTCTTACCTCATCCGCCAATCTTTCAGCAGTATTTTTGTAATTTTCGTTATAGTTTGCAATCAATTCCAAAAGCTCAATAGATTTCTGCTTGATTTCTTGGCGCTGGCGCTTCACTGTTTCATCTTGCTCTAATGCAGTTCCTAAATAACCTGATGCATTAATTTTTCTAGCGTCTGCTACGATTGAGTCAATCCGTTCTTTCTCAAGTTTTGTTCTTTGCTCTTTCATATCAGCAATATACTTTTCTTTTACGTTAATAGCTTGAAAATCTTCAAATGTTTGTACATCTGCTTTCTTGGATTTGATATCCTTAACTTCTTTTTCTGCTTTCTTGATTTCCTCATCAAAGCGATCAAAAATCTCTAATTGAGTCCGTACTTTGTCCATCTGGTTTTTGACTTCTTGCAATGTTGGCATTTCTTTTTCCTCCAATCTTCCCAAAAACAAAAGAGACATAGCCAAAATAGATTGCTCCACTTTATGCTATACCTCTGATTTTTTCAGTCAG
>NZ_VMLS01000008.1:12480-47340 GCF_013276805.1 Streptococcus sp. 1449 | reverse complement strand
CCCGTGAGGTCTCATGAGCGCTGAAAGCGTAGTAACAAGGAATCATGAGAAGTCAGCCGAACCCATAGTAGTGAGGAAACTTCTGTAATGGAAGTGGAGCGAAGGGGTGAATACTCAAACAGTCTGGGGAGAGACTGTTTGAGGTCTGTCGCTAGAAAGAGAAAACGACAGATCGAAGTAATCCTACTTCACTTGTGTCTGTAAAACGAACGGTCTGATAGAACTGGACTCTGTCACGTATTGACTAGATGAAGGTTCACCAATATAAGATGTCCCTCAGGCACCAAAACAAGAAAGGAATAGGCACATGTCAAAATTGCTAGATAAGATAGTATCACGCGAAAATATGCTGGAAGCCTACAATCAAGGAAAATCCAATAAGGGCTCAGCTGGGATTGATGGAATGACTATAGAAGAGATGGATAATTATCTCAGACAAAACTGGCGCCTGACTAAAGAACTGATAAAACAGAGGAAATACAAACCTCAATCAGTCCTGCGAGTTGAAATCCCCCAACCCAATGGAGGTGTCCTTCAGCTTGGGATTCCGACAGTGATGGATAGGATAATCCAACAAGCCATTGTCCAAGCTCTTAGAGTACTTAAATGACGGCTATGAGTGGATAGTGGATATAGACCTAGAGAAATTTTTCGATAGGGTTCCTCAAGATAGATTGATGTCCTTAGTACATAATATTATCGAAGACGGAGATAGGGAATCCTTGATTCGTCAGTATCTTCATTCAGGTGTTATCATTAACGGTCAGCATCATAAAACGCTAGTTGGCACACCACAGGGAGGAAATGTATCTCCTCTCTTATCCAATATCATGCTTAATGAATTGGACAAGGAATTAGAAAAGAGGGGACTTCGATTTGTGCGCTACGCAGATGATTGTGTGATGACGGTCGGAAGCGAGGCAGCCGCTAAGCGTGTGATGTATTCAGTTAGTCGTTTTATTGAGAAACGGCTAGGTTTGAAAGTAAATATGACCAAGACTAAGATTACCAGACCAAGAGAGCTGAAATACTTAGGTTTTGGGTTCTGGAAATCATCATCTGGTTGGAAAAGTCGTCCACATCAAGATAGTGTTCGGAGATTTAAGTTTAAATTGAAGAAACTAACACAGAGGAAATGGAGTATAGACCTAACAAGACGTATTGAACAACTGAATTTGTCCATTCGAGGATGGATAAACTATTTCTCATTGGGAAATATGAAAAGTATTGTCACCAGCATAGATGAGCGCTTGCGTACTCACCTACGAGTGATTATCTGGAAGCAATGGAAGAAAAAATCGAGACGACTATGGGGATTGCTTAAGTTAGGAGTTCCTAAATGGATAGCAGATAAGGTATCTGGCTGGGGTGACCATTATCAATTAGTAGCTCAGAAGTCGGTACTTAAACGTGCTATATCAAAACCAGTCCTTGAAAAACGTGGACTGGTTTCGTGTTTGGATTATTACCTTGAACGACATGCGTTAAAAGTTAGTTGAACCGCCGTATGCCGAACGGCACGTACGGTGGTGTGAGAGGGGCTAGAGATTATCTCCTACTCGATTTTGAGAGGCAAAACTTTTTAAAAAATCTTTTTCATAACTTTATCCAGTACATTGATTGCTTCATCTTTCATGTTCTTTGTGACGTGGGTGTAGATGTAAGTAGTGACTTCAGAGTCGGAATGACCAACCCCGTCCGTGATTGTTTTTAAAGGAATTTTATTTTCTGCTAAGATGCTAATAGTGGTGTGTCTGAAGATGTGAGGGGACAGATGTTTGGGAATTGGTTTTTTAAGGCGTTCGTTTGCTCGCTGGAGAGACTTGCTCAAGACGGAACTATGAACTGGTTTTCCTGTATTGGTAACAAAAATACGGTCGCTTTTGTGCCAATTCTTATCGGTTGTTTCTCTTAGACGATTTATAGTAGGTTGAAATAATATACGAACAGCTTGATTAGGGAAATCAAATTAATTTCTAGAAATATTTTAGCATCCACGGTGTACTATTCTAGTTTCAATTTACTATAGTTCAATCATTCTATCAAGAATATTGAATATATAAAAGCGCGTACTATTAAAATTTCTTCTGATATCGAATTAGAGTCGGATGTCGATGGCGATAAATCAGATAATCTACCAGTCGACATCAAGGTACTAGGACAACACATTGAAGTGTATTCCGTACCTAAGAAACAATCATAAAACTCAAAGCCTTGTTACCGAGGCTTTTTTTATTATGTGATTTTCAGTAGGCAGATTTATTCTATATACAAGTAAAGCTAAGTATTTAATATTTAGCAGATTATGAAGAAAAGAATGGATGGCCTAAATATTTTAACAGATTTACGAGACTAATCATGGTATAATATAGGGTAATGAAAAATTCCAACGAGGCAGAGATGAAATTACTTTATACTGATATTCGGACTTCTTTGACTGAAATTCTAACCAGAGAGGCGGAGGAGCTAGTTGTTGCTGGCAAGCGAGTCTTCTACATCGCTCCCAACTCTCTTTCTTTTGAAAAGGAACGCGCCGTGCTGGAATGCTTGTCCCAGCAGGCTTCTTTTGCGATTACCGTCACGCGCTTTGCTCAAATGGCTCGTTACCTAGTCTTGAATGACTTGCCTGCCAAGACTAGTCTAGATGACATCGGTCTTGGGATGGTCTTTTACAGATGCCTTGCAGAACTTGACCCCAAGGACTTGCGTGTTTATGGAGCTATCAAGCAGGATCCTCAATTTATCCAGCAGTTGATTGAATTTTACCACGAGATGACGACTGCTCAAATGAGTTTTTTGGACTTGGAGAGTTTGACGGATGAGGACAAGAGGGCCGATTTACTCTTGATTTTTGAGAAGGTAACGGCTTATCTCAATCAAAGCCAGTTGGCTCAGGGAAGTCAGTTGTCCCATTTGATTGAGGCTATCGAGAATAACAAGGTAAGTAGTGATTTCACTCAAATTGCCTTGGTTATTGACGACTTTACCCGTTTTTCTGCCGAAGAAGAGCGAATTGTGGACCTACTTCATGGCAAGGGAGTTGAGATTGTTATTGGGGCTTATGCTAGTAAGAAAGCTTATGCCAGTCCTTTTAGCGAGGGCAATCTCTACCAAGCCAGTGTGGAGTTTCTCCATCATCTAACCTCTAAATACCAAACACCTGCTCAGGACTATTCTAAAACTCATGAGAAGATGGATAGTTTTGACAAGGCCTCTCGTTTGCTGGAGACCTCTTATGACTTTTCAGAATTAACATTGGATGTCGATGAGAAGTACCGTGAAAACTTACAAATCTGGTCTTGTTTGACGCAAAAGGAAGAGTTGGAGTTGGTAGCCCGTAGCATCCGTCAGAAATTACATGAGAACTCAGACCTGAGTTACAAGCATTTTCGTATTCTCTTGGGGGATGTAGCGTCTTATCAATTATCTCTTAAAACTATTTTTGACCAGTATCAGATTCCTTTCTATCTTGGTAGAAGCGAATCCATGGCGCACCACCCTTTGACACAGTTTGTAGAGTCTATTTTGGCTTTAAAACGCTATCGTTTCCGTCAGGAGGATTTGATTAATCTCCTCAGAACAGGTTTGTATACCGACCTTAGTCAAGCTGATATTGACTCATTTGAGCAATATATCCGCTATCTTGGTATCAATGGCTTGCCAGCCTTTCAGCAAACCTTTACCAAATCCCACCATGGAAAATTTGATTTAGGGCGTTTGAATGCCCTTCGTCTGCGTATTTTAACACCGCTTGAAACCCTCTTTGCTAGTCGAAAACAAAAGGCTGAAAATCTCTTGCAAAAGTGGAACTCTTTTCTAAAAGAAGGAGTTGTGACCAAGCAGTTACAAGATTTGACAGCAACTATGGAAGCTGTAGAACAGGAAAGACAAGCCGAAGTTTGGAAGGCCTTTTGCCATATTTTAGAACAATTTGCGACTGTTTTTGCTGGTTCACAGGTTAGTCTGGAGGATTTCTTGGCCTTGCTTCATTCTGGAATGAGTCTATCTCAATACCGTACCATTCCAGCGACAGTGAACACCGTTCTGGTGCAGAGTTACGATTTGATTGCACCACTGACTGCTGACTTTGTCTATGCCATTGGGCTGACTCAGGACAATTTACCAAAAATCGCGCAAAATACCAGTCTTTTGACAGATGAAGAAAGACAAAACATAAACCAAGCGACCGAAGAAGGCGTTCAATTACTGATTGCCAGCAGTGAAAATCTCAAGAAAAATCGCTACACTATGCTTTCTTTGGTCAATTCTGCCCGTAAGCAATTAGTTTTGTCGGCTCCAAGCCTTTTTAATGAAAGTGAAAGCAAGGAGTCAGCCTATCTTCAAGAACTAGTCCATTTTGGATTTAGGCGGAGAGAGAAGAGGTTGAATCACAAATGGCTGTCTAAGGAAGATATGGGGTCCTATCACAGTCTTTTGTCTAGTCTGGTTGCCTATCACCAGCAGGGCGAGACGAGTGATAGGGAGCAAGATTTGACCTTTGTCAAGGTTCTGGCACGTGTCATGGGTAAAAAACTAGACCAAAGAGGCCTTGCAAATCCTGCCCTTCCAACAAGTCCAAGCAGCAAGCCCTTGACCAAGGATACCTTGCAGGCTCTCTATCCTGCTGATCAGGAGTTTTACCTGTCTACCTCTGGTTTGACGGAGTTTTATCGCAATGAATACAGTTATTTTCTTCGCTACGTTTTAGGCTTGCAAGAAGAATTACGCCTGCGTCCTGATGCCCGCAGTCACGGAAATTTCTTGCACCGCATTTTTGAACGTGCCTTGCAGTTGCCTGACGAAGATTCCTTTGACCAACGTTTGGAACAGGCTATCCAAGAAACCAGTCAGGAACGGGAATTTGAGGCTATTTATCAGGAAAGTTTGGAAGCCCAGTTTACAAAGGAAGTTTTGCTTGATGTGGCACGGACGACTGGCCACATTCTCCGTCACAATCCAGCTATTGAAACCATCAAAGAAGAGGCGAATTTCGGTGGGAAAGAGCAGGCCTTTATTCAATTGGACAATGGACGCAGTGTCTTTGTACGAGGCAAGGTTGACCGCATTGACCGATTGAAAGCTGATGGGGCGATAGGAGTAGTAGACTACAAGTCTAGTCTGACCCAGTTCCAATTTCCTCATTTCTTTAATGGTCTTAATTCCCAACTGCCAACCTACCTAGCTGCCCTAAAAAGAGAGGGGGAGCAGAACTTTTTCGGTGCCATGTACTTGGAAATGGCTGAACCTGTTCAATCTCTGTTGACCGTTAAGAATTTGGCAGGTGCAGTAGTAGAAGCCAGCAAGTCTATGAAATACCAAGGACTCTTTTTAGAAAAAGAAAGCAGTCATTTGGGCGAATTTTACAATAAAAACAAGTCTAATCAGCTGACAGATGAGGAATTCCAGCTCCTACTGGACTACAATGCCCATCTTTACAAGAAAGCAGCTGAGAAGATTTTAACAGGCCAGTTCGCCATTAATCCTTATACCGAAAATGGCAGAAGCATTGCCCCCTACGTCCAGCAACATCAATCCATCACAGGTTTTGAAGCCAATTACCACTTGGGTCAAGCCCGTTTCCTAGAAAAGTTGGATCTAGCTGATGGCAAGCGTCTGGTCGGAGAAAAACTCAAGCAAGATTGGTTTGAAAAAATAAGAGAGGAGTTGAATCGATGAAGCCTATTCCCTTTTTAACTGAGGAGGAAATTCAAAAACTGCAAGAAGCAGAAGCAAATTCGAGCAAGGAACAAAAGAAAACTGCCGAGCAAATCGAAGCTATCTACACTTCTGGTCAAAATATCCTTGTCTCAGCGTCGGCTGGTTCTGGTAAGACTTTTGTCATGGCCGAGCGTATTCTGGACCAATTGGCGCGTGGTGTCGAAATTTCTCAACTCTTTATCTCAACCTTTACCGTCAAGGCTGCGACTGAACTCAAAGAACGCTTGGAGAAAAAAATCAGCCAACAAATCCAAGAAAGCGATGACGTTGACCTCAAACAACACTTGGGTCGCCAGTTGGCAGACCTACCCAACGCAGCCATCGGAACCATGGACTCTTTTACACAAAAATTCCTTGGTAAACATGGCTATCTGCTTGATATTGCGCCTAATTTCCGTATTTTACAAAACCAAAGCGAGCAACTCCTTCTAAAAAACGAAGTCTTCCACGAGGTCTTTGAAGTCCATTACCAAGGTAAGCAGAAAGAGACCTTTAGTCATTTGCTGAAAAACTTTGTTGGACGTGGAAAAGATGAACGGGGGCTGCGCCAGCAAGTCTATAAAATTTATGACTTCCTCCAATCCACCAGTAATCCTCAAAAGTGGCTGAGTGAATCTTTCCTCAAAGGTTTTGAAGAGGTTGATTTTACCAATGAAAAAGAAAAACTGACTGAGCAAATCAAACAAGCCCTTTGGGATTTGGAAAGCTTTTTCCGTTATCATCTGGATAACGATGCCAAGGAGTTTGCAAAGGCTGCCTATTTAGAAAATGTTCAGTTGATTCTGGATGAAATTAGCTCCTTAAATCAAGAGTCCGATAGTAAGGCTTTTCAATCAGTGCTTGCGCGTGTTGTCGCAATTTCGAAAGAGAAAAACGGCCGAGCTCTGACCAATGC
Source organism: Streptococcus sp. 1449 (assembly GCF_013276805.1). Taxonomy (NCBI): domain Bacteria; kingdom Bacillati; phylum Bacillota; class Bacilli; order Lactobacillales; family Streptococcaceae; genus Streptococcus; species Streptococcus sp. 1449. The sequence continues at coordinate 40,727 of NZ_VMLS01000008.1, read as the reverse complement.
GAGTCGTAAGGCTGATTTGAAGCCACTGGCCGATGCCTACAACGAAGAGAGAAAGTCCCAGTTTGCTAAACTAGGACAACTGTCAGACCAGATAACGATTCTCGACTATCAAGAACGTTATCATGGAGACACTTGGAAACTAGCTAAAACCTTCCAAACCTTTATGAGCGATTTTGTGGAGGCTTATCGTCAGCGTAAACGTCAGGAAAATGCCTTTGAATTCGCTGATATCAGCCATTACACCATTGAGATTTTAGAGAAATTCCCGCAAGTTCGTGAGGCTTATCAGGAGCGCTTCCATGAAGTTATGGTCGATGAGTATCAGGATACCAACCACATTCAAGAACGGATGTTGGAATTGCTGTCTAATGGCCACAATCGCTTTATGGTGGGAGATATCAAGCAGTCCATCTACCGTTTCCGTCAGGCAGATCCGCAGATTTTCAATGAAAAATTCCAACGCTATGCGCAAAATCCAAAAGAGGGCAAGCTGATTCTCCTCAAGGAAAATTTCCGTAGTAGTTCAGAAGTGCTGTCAGCAACCAATGATGTCTTTGAGCGCCTTATGGATCAAGAAGTCGGTGAAATCAGCTATGATAACATGCACCAGCTTGTTTTTGCCAATACCAAACTGACTCCCAATCCAGACAACAAGGCTGAATTTCTCCTCTACGATAAGGATGACACAAATGAGGAAGAAGAGGGTCAGGCTGACACTAAACTGACTGGTGAAATGCGCCTGGTCATCAAGGAAATCCTTAAACTCCATAAGGAAAAAGGTGTTGCCTTTAAAGAAATTGCCCTTTTGACCTCCAGTCGCAGTCGTAATGACCAGATTCTTCTCGCCCTGTCTGAGTACGGGATTCCTGTCAAAACTGACGGAGAGCAAAACAATTATCTCCAATCCCTAGAAGTGCAAGTCATGTTAGAAACCCTTCGTGTCATTCACAATCCCCTGCAAGACTATGCCTTGGTCGCCCTTATGAAGTCTCCTATGTTTGGCTTTGATGAGGACGAGTTAGCACGTTTGTCCCTTCAGAAAGCAGAGGATAAAGTCCAAGAAAATCTCTATGAAAAACTGGTCAATGCACAAAAAATGGCAAGTAGTCAAAAAGGCTTGATTCACACGGCTCTAGCTGAGAAACTAAAGCAATTCATGGATGTCCTAGCTTCTTGGCGCCTGTATGCCAAAACCCACTCCCTCTATGACTTGATTTGGAAGATTTACAACGACCGTTTTTATTATGATTATGTGGGGGCTTTGCCAAATGGTCCTGCTAGACAGGCCAATCTCTATGCCCTAGCTCTGCGAGCTGATCAATTTGAAAAGAGCAATTTCAAAGGTTTGTCGCGTTTTATTCGTATGATTGACCAAGTTTTAGAAGCCCAGCACGATTTGGCAAGCGTGGCCGTCGCACCGCCAAAAGATGCAGTAGAGCTCATGACCATCCACAAGAGTAAAGGGCTGGAGTTTCCTTACGTCTTTATCCTCAATATGGATCAAGATTTCAACAAGCAAGACAGCATGTCAGAAGTCATTCTCAGCCGTAAAAATGGGCTTGGTGTCAAGTATATTGCCAAGATGGATACAGGAGCAGTGGAATCCTACTACCCTAAAACCATCAAACTCTCCATTCCTAGCCTGCCCTATAGGCAGAACGAAGAGGAATTACAGCTAGCAAGCTATTCTGAGCAGATGCGTTTGCTGTATGTTGCTATGACGCGGGCTGAGAAAAAGCTCTATCTTGTCGGCAAGGGTTCTCGTGAAAAGCTGGAAGTCAAGCAATACCCAGCAGCCAAAAATGGGAAACTAAATAGCAATACTAGACTGCAAGCACGGAATTTCCAAGATTGGCTTTTGGCTATCAGTAAAGTGTTTACTAAGGACAAGCTCAACTTTAGTTATCGTTTTATTGGCGAAGATCAGTTGACCAGAGAAGCTATCGGAGAGTTGGAAACCAAGAGTCCTCTCCAAGATAGCTCCCAAGCAGACAATCGTCAGTCAGATACCATCAAAGAAGCTCTGGAAATGCTGAAGGAGGTGGAAGTTTATAATACTCTTCACCGCGCAGCTATTGAACTTCCTAGTGTTCAAACCCCAAGTCAAATCAAGAAATTCTACGAACCAGTTATGGATATGGAAGGTGTCGAGATTGCTGGTCAAGGTCAGTCAGTAGGCAAGAAAATCAGCTTCGATTTGCCAGATTTTTCAACCAAAGAAAAGGTAACTGGAGCTGAGATTGGTAGCGCTACTCACGAACTCATGCAGAGAATTGACCTCAGCCAGCAACTAACCCTTGCTAGCCTAACAGAAACACTCAAACAAGTTCAAACTAGCCAAGCTGTCAGAGACAAGATCAATCTTGATAAAATTCTTGCTTTCTTTGACACAGTACTCGGTCAGGAAATTCTTGCTAATACCGACCATCTCTATCGCGAGCAACCTTTCTCCATGCTCAAACGAGACCAAAAGAGTCAGGAAGACTTTGTTGTCCGTGGTATCCTTGATGGCTATCTGCTTTACGAAAACAAAATTGTTCTGTTCGACTACAAGACAGACCGCTATGATGAACCAAGTCAACTCGTAGACCGCTATCGTGGTCAGTTAGCTCTATACGAAGAGGCTTTATCACGAGCCTATTCGATTGAAAATATTGAAAAATACTTGATTTTACTCGGTAAAGACGAGGTTCAAGTTGTAAAAGTATAACTTATACTCTTCGAAAATCTCTTCAAACCACGTCAGCTTCACCTTGCTGTAGGTATGGTTACTGACTTCGTCAGTTCTATCCACAACCTCAAAACTGTGTTTTGAGCTGACTTCGTCAGTTCTATCCACAACCTCAAAACTGTGTTTTGAGCTGACTTCGTCAGTTCTATCTACAACCTCAAAGCAGTGTTTTGAGCAGCCTGCGGCTAGCTTCCTAGTTTGCTCTTTGATTTTCATGGAGTATTAGAAAGGAGACCTCATGACACTTCCAGTTAGAAAATCCCTGTATGATGCAGTTTTACAGGCTTCGAAAGCGGATACTTGGGAACAAGCTACCAAGGAATGGAATGAAGTTTCCTTGATTTTTAACGGTATTGGCCGTAGCAATTGTGTCTGTGGAAATGCCATCAAATACGCTTATGAACTCTTTAACGGTGTCACAGGCCAACGCCTCTTTCCAATTGGTAGCGACTGTGTTCGTCATTTTCATCGATTGTCCCTTGACCAGCAATTGGAAGAGGAAGAAAAACTGCTCAGAAAGGTTGAAAATCTAACCAGAAAAGCTCAGAAAAAGGAAAAAATCAAGGTCAATAAAAGTGACTTTGACGAGCGACTTCTAAAATGGCTCTGGGAAAAAGGTGTTTTCAAACCCAATCGTGGCAATCAATTTGCGCCTGAGAGAGACTACCAGCTTTTCCTAGAAGTCTTTCAGGGAGGAAGTTGGACCAAGGCGGAACCAAAGAAAAAGGCTCGGATGGAAGAAGTCCTTGAAAAGTGTATCAAACCCTTTTTACTTGGGAAATCGGATGACCAACTCTACCTTGTCAAGCTAGGCAAGGAGAAAATTGACTACGAACAAGAACTTCGTATCCAGGCAGAGAAAGAACGCAAGAAGAGGGATAAAATCGCCAAGCAATATGCAGACAATCTGGTTCTAGCCATGGGACCCGCAGAGCGTGCTTATCAAGATTACTTTGGCTTTACAGAGACCCTGACTCAAGAAGAACGCAAGTGGGAAAAAATTCTTTTTGGTAAAAATAGAGCAGAACGAGCTATCAAGGCCAAACAATACCAAAAAGAGCTGGAAAAAGACCAACGAATTGCCAGTCAGGATCCAATTGAAAGAAAACAGAAGCAGACTTGGCTCCTCAATTCCTATTTTCGTGAGCTTCCTGAAGAAAAAGCTCGATTTTCTAGGCTCTTATTAGAATATCGAAAAAGTGGTGAAGTACCCTTTTCAACTGAATACCTGTCAGATCATCTCATCGACTTTTTCTATAAAATGAAAGCCTTTGAATTTGAAATCGCACCAGAACAAGTCCGAGATTTTCTAAAAAAAAGCCTGCAGGAAGACCATCGCTCATCAGCACAAGGAAGCTGGATAGAAGGAATTCTCCTCAACTGCCTCAAACCATTTTTAGAACGATTAGTGATATGAGTAACACCTGCCGTGGAAATTTCATGGTAGGTTACATTTTATCCAAAAAATAATAGGGAATTGCAAAACTACTACTTGGTATTTTATATATAAAAAAAGTATGAAAACGCAACTCAATTTTAAGACTTTTTGCTAAATAAAGAGTATAATTAAAGTATGTTCCCTTTTTTATAGATAGTACACTAATATAAAAAAGTTAGGCTTACATATTTTTAAAATTTTATTTCAAGGAGGAATAATGGAAAAGTATTTTGGTGAAAAACAAGAACGTTTTTCATTTAGAAAATTATCAGTAGGACTTGTATCTGCAACGATTTCGAGTTTATTTTTTATGTCTGTATTAGCTAGTTCATCTGTGGCTGCTCAAGAGACTAAAGGTGTTCACTACAAATATGTGACAGAGTCAGAGCTATCATCAGAAGAAAAGAAGCAGCTTGTATATGATATTCCGACATACGTGGAGAATGATGATGAGACTTATTATCTTGTTTATAAGTTAAATTCTCAAAATCAACTGGGAGAATTGCCAAATACTGGAAGCAAGAATGAGATGCAAGCCTTAGTTGCTGGTGCTAGTTTAGCAGCTCTGGGGATTTTAGTTTTTGCTGTTTCCAAGAAAAAAATTAAGAATAAAACGGTATTGCATTTAGTATTGGTTGCAGGGATAGGAAACGGTATCCTAGTATCAGCCCATGCTTTAGAAAATAATCTTTTACTGAATTACAATACGGACTATGAGTTGACCTCTGGAGAAAAATTACCTCTTCCTAAAGATATTTCAGGTTACACTTATATTGGATATATCAAAGAGGGAAAAACGACTTCTGATTCTAAGGTAAGTAATCAAGAGAAATCAGTAGCCACTCCAATAGATCAACAAAAGGTAGATTATACGATTGCACCGAATTTTATAGAGAATCCATCAAAAATACAAGTGATTAACGGACAGTATGAGGCTGTTCCAGAATTTAGGGATGGACAAGTTGGAACTGTAGCTACAGAGTCCGCTGAAACTAAAGCTGATACATTATCTAGTGATATGAACTCAGAAGTGGAAAGTCACTCTACACCTCCAACCGTAGATTCTTCTCAGAACGGAGAGAATCTTGGAAAACAGAAAGAAGATGCAACTCCAGTCGAGAAGCCAAAAGAAGTAGAAGAAACAAACAAACCTGAAAAAGATGAGTCAAAAGACGAAACTTCAACAAAACCTGAAAATTCTGGTAATGCAATAACAGAAGAGAATGGGCAAACAGTACCAACTGAATCTAATCAAGGTGATACAAATAAAGTTGGAGAGTCAAATAAACCAGAAAATAATGACTCCAAAAATGAAACTTCAGAAAAAACTGTAGAAGAAGTTCCAGTAAATCCAACAGAAGGCTCTACAGAAGGTACCTCAAATCAAGAAGCAGAAAATCCAGTTCAACCTGCAGAAGAATCAACAACAAACTCAGGAGAAGATGCAACTCCTAAGTCAGGAGAAAAATCAGGAGAGACTAAAGAAGAATCTACAGACGCTTCAGAAGTTCCTTCTGCAACTCCAGTCGAGAAACCGAAAGAACAAGAACTAGAAAAAACTGTAGAAGAAGTTCCAGTAAAACCAAATGAAGGCACCACAGAAGGAACCTCAACTCAAGGAGCAGAAAATCCAGTTCAATCTGCAGAAGAATCAACAACGAATTCAGAGAAAGTATCACCAGATACATCTAACGAAAATACTGGGGAAGTGTCCAGTAATCCTAGTAATTCGACAACCTCAGTTGAAGAAACAAACAAACCTGAAAAAGATGAGTTGAATGTCGAGCTTGGTAAAGAATCTGGCACGAAAGAATCTGACAAGTATCAGAATGCAGACCAAGCTAAGCGTACTGCCTACGATCAAGCACTTGCGGCAGCGAAAGCTGTAGCAGCTAAAGAAGGTGCAAGTCAAGCAGGGATTGACCAAGCTAAGAATGACCTAGTGGCAGCTGCGGCAGCCTTGAATGGACAAGGGACTGACAAAGAGCCATTACGAACAGCCGCAACAACAGATGCGACAGCTACCAAAGAGACAGCTAAGTATCAAAATGCAACAGCAGACAAGAAAAAAGCTTATGATGCAGCATTAGAAGCCGCTCAAAAAGTTCTAGCAAAAGCAGGAGCTACACAAGCAGAGGTGAATGCAGCTAAGCAAGCAGTAGAGAATGCAAAAGGTCAATTGGATGGAGTGGCAAGCGACAAGTCTGCCTTGAAAGCCGAGCTTGGTAAAGAATCTGGCACGAAAAAATCTGACAAGTATCAAAATGCAGACCAAGCTAAGCAAGCAGCTTATGATAAAGCACTTGCGGCAGCGAAAGCTGTAGCAGCTAAAGAAGGTGCAAGTCAAGCAGGGATTGACCAAGCTAAGAATGACCTAGTGGCAGCTGCGGCAGCCTTGAATGGACAACCAACAAGTAAAGATGAGTCAAAAGACGAAACTTCTAAAGTTGGAGAATCAAATAAACCAGAAAATAATGACTCCAAAAATGAAACTTCAGAAAAAACTGTAGAAGAAGGTCCAGTAAAACCAAATGAGGGCACTACAAAAGGAACTTCAACTCAAGGAGCAGAAAATCCAGTTCAATCTGCAGGCGAAAATACTGGAGAAGTATCTAATAAACCTAGCGATTCAAAACCACCAGTTGAAGAAACAAACAAACCTGAAAATTCTGGTAATGCAACAACAGAAGAGAATGGGCAAACAGAACCAGACCAACCAAAAGGAAATTCAACTGAGGATGTTTCAAGCGAATCAAACACAGCCAATTCAAATGGAAACGAAGAAATTAAACAAGAAACTGAAGTAGAACCTGATAAAAAAGTAGAAGTTCAAGAGAAAACAATAGAACTAAGAAGTGTTTCTGATGTGGAGCTCTATAGTTATGAAGGCAATCAATCAAAACAACATACAAGCTTAGATAAAGTACCAGATAATAAATCTGCTTATTTCATCAAAGTGAAGTCAGCTAAATATAAAGATGTGATGCTTCCAGTTTCAAATATTGAGGATACTACAAAAGACGGTAAAGCAGTCTATAAAATTACAGCTAGCTTGGAACACTTGAAGCAATCTGTAGATAATCAATATCAAGACAATTTTACTTATTATCTTCCAAAAGTTGTTCAAAACGATGGCCCTATCTACACATCATTTAAAAAATTAGTAACTGATATGAATAGTAGACCTAATGGAACTTTCACTCTGGGCGCAACCATGAATGCTCGTGAGGTTGAGTTGGATGAAAACCAAGAAAGTTATGTTACAAAGAATTTCACAGGGACATTAATTGGTAGTCATCAGGGTAAACATTATGCTATCTATAATTTGAAAAAGCCATTATTCAATACATTAAATAGAGCTACTGTTAAGGATCTCACCTTAAAAGATGTTAATATTTCTGGTAAGAATCATGTCGCATCAGTTGCTAAGGAAGCCACAAATTCTTCAACTTTAGATAACGTTCACGCAAATGGAATCATTGCTGGTGAGCTAGGTATCGGAGGACTTATTCAAAAAGTTGAAAATTCTACCGTAAGTAATAGTAGTTTCACTGGAAGAATAACAAATACCTTTGTTACAACCTCTCAGTATGCAATTGGTGGTCTAGTCGGTCAATTAACTGGTACGAATGCTAGGGTAGATCATTCTATCGCAACAGTAACCATTTCAAGTAATGGAGAACATTCTAATCAAACCATTGGTGGAATTGCAGGTATCGTAGAAAATAATGCAACTGTAGAAAATAGTTATGCTGAAGGTGAAATAAATAATGCTAAACCATTCGCTAGAGTTGGTGGAGTTGCAGGTTCCCTTTGGACAAATGGCTCTAGCACGAAGGACAATTCTGGGATTCTACAAAATGTTCTCAGCGATATGAATATTACAAATGGGAATGCGATTTCTGGTTACCACTTCAATGGTATAAAGGAAACAAATGTCTATAGTAATAAAGAAAACAAAGTAGTCAATGTTCAACAAGTTGATGATGAGGTGATGTCAGTTGATTCCACTGTAGAACGTGGTACTGAGATTGAAAAAACAGCAGTTCAAGCTAAGAAAGAGAAGATTACTACAAAACACACTGTCACAGTGGAAGATTTCACAAATTCTGCTAAACAGGATGTAGATTATACCAAGGCAGCTCATTATCAGGAGACAAGAAAAGTTGCATATAAAAATATAGAAAAATTATTACCTTTCTATAATAGAGATACTATCGTTAAATATGGAAATCTAGTATCAGTGAACGATAAGCTGTTTAAGAAAGAATTATTGTCTGTTGTCCCTATGAAAAATGATGAAGTGGTTTCAGATATTACTTCAGACAAGCACTCTATCAATCACTTATTACTACATTACAAAGATGGAACATCTGAGAAAGTAAGCTTAACCTACCATAGTGATTTTGCAAATCTGGCTGAGTATACTATTGGAACTACAGGTCTAGTATACACACCAAATGCTTTCCTAAAAGATTATTCATCTATAATAGACAGAGTTAAAAACGACTTAAATACAGTGCAGTATAATCCATCTGCTCTTAAGAATTTGTTAGGAATCTCTGATAATGTTAAATTAACAGAACTCTATCTAGATGAACAATTCGCTAAAACCAAAGAGCACTTGACTGAGACTCTTAAAAAATTACTTTCAGCTGATGCTGCTGTTACTGGAAATAATAGTGCTATTGACAATTACATGGTTGATAAAATCAAGCGAAACAAAGAAGCCTTGATGCTAGGATTAACCTATCTAGAACGCTGGTATGATTTCAAATTTGATAAGGCTAGCGCAAAAGATTTGCTTATGTTCCATATGGATTTCTTTGGTAAGGGAAATACCTCTCCGCTAGATACAATTATTGAACTAGGTAAATCTGGCTACAACAATCTCTTGGCAAAAAATAATGTGGTTACTTACAATGCCTTGCTGACGAATAACTACGGTACAAAAGACCTGTTTAGTGCTTTAGAAGGCTATCGTAAAGCATTTGCACCTACTCAAACTAACAATGACTGGTTTAAATCACAGACCAAGGCTTATATCGTTGAAGAAAAATCTAATATTCCAGAAGTGAGGGCTAACCAGGAAAAAGCTGGTAGCAAGTACTCTATCGGTGTCTATGATCGAATCACTAGCGACAGCTGGAAATATCGTAACATGGTACTACCTCTACTTACCTTGCCAGAAAAATCAGTATTTGTCATTTCAACTATCTCTAGTCTAGGCTTTGGTGCTTATGATCGTTATCGCAATAGTGACTATAAGGCTGGTGATAAGCTCAATAAGTTTGTTGAAAAGAGTGCTCACGAAACAGCAGAGCGTCAACGAGATCACTATGATTATTGGTATCGTATTCTAGATGAAAAAGGGCGTGAAAAGCTTTATCGAAATATCTTGCTTTATGATGCCTATAAATTTGGAAATGATAATACTGAAGGAAAGGCTAAAAAAGTAGCAGATTTTGATGATCCAAATCCTGCTATGAAACATTTCTTTGGACCTGTTGGAAATAAAGTCGGTCATAATGAACACGGTGCTTACGCCACAGGTGATGCCGTTTATTATATGGGTTATCGTATGTTAGACAAGGACGGCGCCATTACTTATACGCATGAAATGACGCATGATTCAGATCAGGACATCTATCTTGGTGGCTATGGTCGAAGAAGTGGCTTGGGACCAGAGTTCTTCGCCAAAGGCTTATTACAAGCGCCAGACCATCCAAATGACGCAACCATCACCATCAACTCAATTTTGAAACATTCAAAATCTGATAGTACAGAAGGACAACGATTACAAATACTTGATCCAACCACGAGATTTAAAAACGCAACAGATCTTCAGAACTACGTTCATAACATGTTTGATGTCGTTTATATGTTGGAATATCTCGAGGGACAATCGATAATCAGTCAACTATCTGCAACAGAAAAAATGGCTGCGTTGAGAAAAATTGAGAACAAGTATGTGAAAGATCCAGCAGATGGAAATAGTGTTTACGCAACAAATGTAGTTAAAGATTTGACAGTAGAAGATGCCAACAAACTGACAAGCTTTGAGAGTTTGATTACAAACAATATCTTATCAGCTCGTGAATACAAGTCTAAAGAATACGAAAGAAATGGCTACTTCACTATTAAGTTATTTGCACCAATTTATGCAGCATTAAGTAGTGATATAGGAACACCAGGTGACCTAATGGGACGTCGTATAGCCTATGAACTACTAGCTGCTAAAGGCTTTAAAGATGGTATGGTACCATATATCTCAAACCAATACGAAGAAGAAGCCAAACAAAATGGTAAAAAGATAACTATTTATGGTAAAGAACGCGGATTGGTGACAGATGACTTGGTTTTGAAAAAGGTATTTAACGGTCAATATAAAACTTGGACTGAATTCAAGAAAGCTATGTACAAAGAACGCCAAGATAAGTTTGGACAATTAAATACAGTGTCATTTAAGGATCCATCAATTCCTTGGTATATTCGCGGAACAAAAACTATCAATAGCGTGACTGAATTACAGGAATTGATGAACCAAGCTGTTCGTAAGGATGCAAAAAACAATTACTATCATTGGAATAACTACAATCCAGACATAGATAGTGAAGTCCACAAGCTCAAGAAAGCAATCTTTAAAGCCTATCTTGACCAAACCGATGATTTTAGAAGTTCAATTTTTGAGAATAAAAAATAGTGTTTACTATTAGGAAATAAAAAGTGAATGTAGAGAATTAGAATTGTCATTATTAAAAAAGATAAATTTTCCATTCGGAAAATAAAATGTATTGTTGGTTCGGTGTTACTCGGAAGTGTCTTGGTTGCACCGTAACCGCCCAATAACGAAGTATATTGAAAAATCTCCAGACTAGAGAACTCACGGATAGTTCCTAATCTGGAGATTTCTTATTTGCACTTTTCTTGTACAACTTTAGTCCATGGTAAATAAGCCTCTAAAACCTCTTTGTTTACGAGAGTTTCCTCGTTTGGAAGACATTCTAGAAGATAGGATAGATATTTTTCACTATTTAGTTGATGACGTTTAGCTGTTTCCAACAAGCTCATAATAATAGCTCTTTCTTTAGCTCCTTCAAAACTTTGAGAAAACAACCACCCTCGCCTGTTAAAACTGAGCTTAGGCTAAAAGAGTCCACTGGACTCTTTTACTCCGTCCCATAACCAATGATTTAATGGTGCGTTCAGCTAGATTATTGGAAAGGACCAGATGTCCGTCTTTCAATAGAAATCACGACTTTCTGATGAATTTATTTTGGGAGTGATAGAAAAGCCCTTCATCAGCCAGTCTACTTGTTCAGGTGTGAGAGCTTTGACATCCTTTTCTGTACTTGGCCAAGTCAACTTACCGTTCTCAAAGCGTTTATATAGTAGCCAAAATCCTTGACCATCCCAGTAAAGGGCTTTAAAGCGGTCTTTACGTCCACCACAAAAGAGAAAGACTTGACCTGAGAAAGGATCCAATTCAAAGTGGGTTTTAATGAGATAAGCCAGTGAATCAATGCCTTGTCTCATATCCGTTTTCCCACAAACAAGGTGAACTTGACCTAAATCACTTAGTTGAATCATCATAGTACAATACCTTTCCTCCGATAATTATTTTTTATCTAGTATACTGGAAGGTGGGGAATTAGGATAGATACGATACCTTGTTATGACGCACTGACTTTAGAATAGTACGTTATAGATGTTAAAATATTTCTAGAAATTAATTTGACTTTCCTAATCGATTTGTTCACATCTTGTTTTAATCTACTATATATAGGGTACCTGAAAGGCTATCATCGGACAAAATAAAGAAGGCATGATATAATATAAGGTAGATTTTTATGTCATAAAACAAGAGGTGTTTGGACATCATTCATTTTAAAACTCTATATGTTCAAACGATAGTAAAATAAAATAGGGGATCTAAACCCTTGCTACGAAAGGAAAAAAACTCAATGGCTACTATTCAATGGTTTCCTGGTCACATGTCTAAAGCGCGTCGACAGGTTCAGGAAAATTTAAAATTTGTTGATTTTGTGACGATTTTAGTTGATGCACGCTTACCTCTATCTAGTCAAAATCCTATGTTGACCAAGATTGTTGGTGATAAACCAAAACTCTTGATTTTAAACAAGGCCGACTTGGCTGATCCAGCAATGACCAAGGAATGGCGTCAGTATTTTGAATCACAGGGAATCCAGACGCTGACTATCAATTCCAAAGAGCAAGTGACTGTAAAAGTTGTAACAGATGCGGCCAAAAAGCTCATGGCTGATAAGATTGCTCGCCAGAAAGAACGTGGGATTCAGATTGAAACCTTGCGTACCATGATTATCGGGATTCCAAACGCTGGTAAATCAACTCTGATGAACCGTTTGGCTGGTAAAAAGATTGCTGTTGTTGGAAACAAGCCAGGGGTCACAAAAGGTCAACAATGGCTTAAAACCAATAAAGATCTGGAAATCTTGGATACACCGGGGATTCTCTGGCCTAAGTTTGAGGATGAAACTGTTGCACTTAAGTTGGCATTGACTGGAGCTATCAAGGATCAGTTGCTTCCTATGGATGAGGTTACCATTTTTGGTATCAATTATTTCAAAGAACATTATCCAGAAAAGCTGGCTGAACGCTTCAAACAAATGAAAATTGAAGAAGAAGCGCCTGTGATTATTATGGATATGACCCGCGCCCTCGGTTTCCGTGATGACTATGACCGTTTTTACAGTCTCTTCGTGAAGGAAGTCCGTGATGGCAAACTCGGTAACTATACCTTAGATACATTGGAAGACCTCGATGGCAACGATTAAAGAAATCAAAGAACTCCTTGTGACAGTCAAGGAGTTAGAAAGCCCTATTTTTTTAGATCTTGAAAAGGATAATCGCTCTGGAGTTCAAAAAGAAATTAGCAAGCGTAAAAAAGCCATTCAGGCTGAATTGGATGAAAATTTGCGTTTGGAATCTATGCTTTCCTATGAAAAGGAACTTTACAAGCAAGGATTGATCTTGATAGCAGGTGTTGACGAGGTCGGCCGAGGTCCTCTGGCTGGGCCAGTAGTCGCTGCAGCCGTTATTTTACCTCAAAATTGTAAGATTAGAGGCCTCAATGACAGCAAGAAAATTCCTAAAAAGAAACATCTGGAGATTTTCCAAGCAGTTCAAGACCAAGCCTTGTCAATTGGCGTTGGTATCATGGATAATCAGGTCATCGACCAAGTCAATATCTACGGAGCAACTAAACTGGCCATGCAGGAAGCAATCTCCCAGCTCAGTCCTCAACCTGAGCACCTTTTGATAGATGCCATGAAACTGGAGTTGCCCATTTCACAAACCTCCATCATCAAAGGTGATGCTAATTCCCTCGCTATCGCAGCAGCTTCTATAGTAGCCAAGGTGACCCGTGATGAATTGATGAAGGAATACGATCAGCGGTTTCCTGGCTATGATTTCGCTACTAATGCAGGATATGGAACTGCTAAACACCTAGAAGGACTCGAAAAACTAGGAGTTACCCCAATTCACCGAACCAGCTTTGAACCTGTTAAATCACTGGTTTTAGGTAAAAAAGAAAGTTAATTGAAAGGAAATACCATGGAGGAACAGTCGGAAATAGTCCGTTCTAAGAAAGAATTCGCCTTTGCATCCAGCACTATCCTATCCCAAGTTGGTCGAGGAATCATTGTCGGCCTCGTCGTTGGAATTATCGTCGGATCCTTTCGTTTCTTAATTGAAAAGGGCTTCCACCTGATACAAGGACTTTATCAAGATCAAGAGCACCTAGTGCGCAATCTTTTTGTACTGGTTTTGTTTTATATACTCATCTGTTGGCTCAGTGCTAAATTAACTCGATCAGAAAAAGATATCAAAGGCTCAGGAATTCCGCAAGTCGAAGCCGAACTGAAAGGCCTCATGTCCCTCAACTGGTGGGGCGTTCTTTGGAAAAAATATGTGCTAGGAATGCTTGCTATTGCCAGCGGCCTTATGCTGGGGCGTGAAGGGCCAAGTATCCAACTGGGAGCAGTTGGTGGTAAAGGAATTGCCAAGTGGCTCAAATCCAGTCCAGTAGAGGAACGTTCCTTAATTGCCAGTGGAGCTGCAGCAGGTTTAGCCGCAGCCTTTAATGCACCAATAGCAGGCCTCCTCTTTGTAGTAGAAGAAGTTTATCACCATTTTTCGCGCTTTTTCTGGGTTTCTACACTAGCAGCCAGCATCGTAGCAAACTTTGTGTCTCTGCTCATGTTCGGTTTGACACCAGTATTGGATATGCCAGATAACATTCCTCTCATGACCCTAGATCAATACTGGATTTATCTTGTGATGGGAATTTTCCTTGGATTTTCCGGTTTTCTCTATGAAAAAGCTGTGCTCGATGTCGGTAGACTTTATGATTGGATTGGTCAAAAAATCCATTTGGATAGAGCTTATTATCCAATTCTTGCTTTTATTCTCATCATACCAGTCGGAATTTTTTTACCCCACGTCCTTGGTGGTGGAAATCAGCTTGTTCTTTCCTTAACTGAGCAAGATTTTAGTTTCCAAGTTCTATTAGCTTACTTTTTAATTCGCTTTATCTGGAGCATGATTAGTTATGGAAGTGGTCTTCCAGGAGGCATTTTCCTACCAATTTTGGCGCTTGGTTCCTTACTTGGTGCCCTAGTTGGTGTTATCTGCGTCAATCTTGGACTTGTCAGTCAAGAGCAATTCCCTATATTTGTCATTCTAGGAATGAGTGGCTATTTTGGAGCAATATCAAAAGCTCCCTTAACTGCCATGATCCTCGTAACTGAGATGGTAGGAGATATTCGCAACCTCATGCCACTTGGTCTTGTCACTCTTGTTTCTTATATTATCATGGATTTGCTCAAGGGTACACCAGTCTATGAAGCCATGCTGGAAAAAATGCTTCCAGAAGAAGTATCCAGTGAAGGAGAAGTTACCCTTATCGAAATACCAGTTTCTGATAAGATTGCTGGAAAACAAGTACACGAACTCAACTTACCACACAACGTCCTCATCACTACCCAAGTCCATAATGGAAAGAGCCAAACAGTTAACGGCTCAACCAGAATGTATCTGGGTGATATGATTCACCTGGTTATTCCAAAAAGCGAAATTGGGAAAGTCAAAGATTTGTTGTTGTAGAGTTTGTTTACATAATTTATATTATGCAAACAACTGACTTGATTTATTTAGAAAACCGATTCTCAGCAATGAGGTCGGTTATTTTTTACTGATGAGGAATTTTACATATAAATAATTGAGCTTTGGTAAAAATAAGACTATAATTAAGTTAGAAATGATAAAGCATAAAGCTAGAAAGGAGTTTACTGTATCAAATCTGTACAGTAAGATTAAAATCATGAAAAAGAAAACAATAGCAATTATACAGTGCACTTTGTATCTCATAGCTCCCTTATATAGCTCTTCAGTTATGTAGTATTAACAGAACTTTAGTGGGTGAGATTTTTTTATTTTCCTTATTCTGTTAACTATTTCATTCTGGTTTAGTATTTGGAAGCTAGAAAAAACACTAGCTAATGATTCACAATGAAACTCCAAAGACTTAGATCCGTATTACACAGGTCTAAGTTTTTTTAAAAAGCTCTATAACATCTTTCCGAAAAACTATAATTTTCTTGAAAAATAAATAAGTCCATGCTATACTACTAATAGACTTATTTATGGAGAAAATACATGAAACGTGAGATTTTACTGGAACGAATCGACAAACTAAAACAAATCATGCCCTGGTATATTCTTGAATACTACCAATCTAAGCTTGCTGTTCCTTACAGTTTTACAACCTTGTACGAATACCTCAAGGAATATGATCGATTTTTCAGCTGGGTTTTGGAGTCTGGTATCTCAAACGCTGATAAAATGTCTAATATTCCTTTATCTGTCTTGGAAAACATGTCAAAGAAAGATATGGAGGCTTTTATCCTTTATCTTCGAGAACGTCCTTTGCTGAATGCCAATACAAGCAAACAAGGTGTTTCTCAGACAACCATCAATCGGACCTTGTCAGCACTTTCTAGTCTTTATAAGTATTTGACTGAGGAGGTTGAAAACGATCAAGGGGAACCTTATTTCTATCGTAATGTAATGAAGAAAGTTTCAACCAAAAAAAAGAAAGAAACACTTGCTGCTAGAGCTGAAAACATCAAGCAAAAACTCTTTTTAGGTGATGAAACAGAAGGTTTTCTAACTTATATTGACCAAGAGTACCCACAACAGCTTTCAAATCGAGCTCTCTCATCATTCAACAAAAATAAAGAACGAGATTTAGCCATTATTGCCCTTCTCTTGGCATCGGGTGTTCGCTTATCTGAAGCTGTTAATCTGGATTTAAGAGATCTCAATCTAAAAATGATGGTTATTGATGTCACTCGAAAAGGTGGCAAACGCGATTCGGTCAATGTTGCTGCCTTTGCTAAGCCTTATTTAGAGAATTATCTGGCCATTCGAAATCAACGCTATAAGACGGAAAAAACAGACACAGCCCTCTTTTTGACACTCTATAGAGGTGTTCCCAATCGTATTGACGCTTCCAGCGTTGAGAAAATGGTTGCTAAATACTCAGAGGACTTCAAAGTCCGTGTAACACCCCATAAACTGCGCCATACCCTAGCAACTAGGCTCTATGATGCTACTAAATCGCAAGTTTTGGTCAGTCACCAGCTAGGACATGCCAGTACACAAGTCACTGACCTCTATACTCATATCGTCAATGATGAACAAAAGAATGCCTTGGATAGTTTATAATTTTACGTAATATAACTTATGTAAAATTTTTATCAAGAAAAGAAGCTGCTAAAAATAAGCAACTTCTTTTCTTGATATCTGATACCAGTAAAGTAGCGTGGAATATCAATTGTTTCTATATTTTTGAAATTCTCATTTGCCTACTACTAATTTAACTATAGCAAAAATAATGCAGATAAGGAAGGATATTTTTGCTTGTAGGAATTTTAAAAATCAAGCTTTTCTGGATTCAAATCTCTTCATAATCGCAGTTAAACGCCAACGGTAGAGAGCCCCGCTCACGATTAAACTAATAATCAAACCAATCCAGTAAGAATAAGCTCCAAAATCTGTTAGAGAGTCGAATACCATAGCTACTGGGAGTGTCACCCCCCAATAACCAACCAAACCAAGGTAAAAAGGAATAACGGTATCCTTATACCCCCGTAAAATTCCCTGAAGAGGTGCTGCAAAGGTATCTGCTAACTGGAAGAAAAGACTGTAAGTCAAAAAACGTGCTGTCAAATCGATAAATTCTGGGTTGTTACCATAAAGACTAGCCACACTTCCCCTAAAAATGTAAAGGAAGGATAAGGTGAAGACCGCAAAAATGAGGGCTGTCCATCTTCCTAGACCAATATAGGTTTTCGCATCATCAAATCGCTTGGCTCCCACTTCATAGGAAACGACAATAGCCATAGCAGATGAGATACTCATAGGAAAGGCGTACATGAGACTTGAAAAGTTCATAGCTGACTGGTGACTAGCGATAATCAAGGACGAGAACTTAGCCATAATCAAGCCAACCACGGAAAAGATAGCCACCTCAGCAAATACAGTCCCCCCAATAGGCAGACCTAAACGAACTCCTTCCTTGATTTTATCCATATTAAGCGGAATTCGTTTCTCAAGATGTAGAGCCTTGAGCTTCTCCTGTTTAAATAGAACCAGAACAGAAATCCCCAGCAAGACCCAGTAGGCCAAGGATGTTCCTAAACCAGCACCAGCACCTCCCAGTTCTGGAACACCAAAGGCCCCGTAAATCAAGAGATAGTTAAATCCACTATTGAGAGGAAGCAACAAAAGCATGAGATACATGGACAACTTAGTCAACCCCAGCGAATCCAGCAAGGAACGAATGACACTAAAGAGCAACAAGGGGATAATTCCAATAGATAAAAACCAGAGATAACGAACTGCTACTGCCGCCACTGGTGCTTCTAGTCCAAGATGATTCAAGATTGGTGGTGCCAGGAAAATTACCATCCCCAGCAAGACCACAGATAGTCCCAAAGCCAAATAGATAAATTGGTAAAAATCAGACGCAACTTCTTCCTTTTTACCACTACCAAGATGGTGACCAATGATAGGCACCAGGGCTGACACAATCCCTGTTAGGAATGTAAAAAAAGGATTCCAGATACTGGTCGCCATAGACACACCAGCCAAGTCCATGGTATTGTATTGGCCTGTCATTGCAGTGTCAACAAAAGAGGCAGAATAATTGGCAAATTGGTAGATTAGGATTGGGAAGAAAATTTTTAAAAATAATACTAACTTCTCTTGTAAACACTTTGTCTTATACATACTTCTCTTTCTATTCTGATTTATCTAAACCAAAGAGTTTCAGACCATAGTTTTTCAAACTTAGCGGAGGATTATTAGATTTTGAAGTAGTATGCCAACACGCACATGTACGACAATAATAGCTTCTAACTAAACCTCCATTATCATATTGAACCGCATGGTCAGCTTTTTCTTTAGTTTCATATTGAATTTTAGAACGATTAGCTGCGGGACAGTAAATTCCACTATTAGATTTCGCTTGTCTCTCCCTACGTTTTCGAAAATAATTCATATTCTAACTCCTATCAAGCTTGATAGACAATTTGTCCCTTACAGATGGTATATTTAACCTGCCCTTTTAAGGTTTCACCGATAAAGGGTGAATTAGTCGCTTTGGAAGCAAAATGGGAGTCCACAAGGCGGTCAGCATTAGAATCAAAAATAGTGATGTCCGCTGGACCATTCTCAGCCAAATAACCAGCTTCAAAATTGTAAAGCTTGGCTGGGTTGTAGGTCATCTTTTCAAGCAATTCCATCAAGGTCAATTCCCCAGCTTCTACCAAATAAGTTAAACCGAGGGAAAGAGATGTTTCCAAACCAGTCATACCAGATGGCGCTTTGGTAATATCCTCAATGTTTTTCTCATCTGCATGATGAGGCGCATGGTCAGTTGCGATAACTGTGATGACGCCTGATTTGAGGCCTTCGATAACGGCACGACGGTCTGATTCCAAACGAAGTGGAGGATTCATCTTAGCATTGCTACCTTGTGTCAAAAGGAGCGATTCAGTCTTAGAAAAATGCTGTGGCGCTACTTCTGCTGTGACTTGCGCACCTAGCTCCTGAGCAAACTCCACTACTTTAACACTTTCTTCCTTAGACAAATGCTGGATGTGAACATGGGCCTTAGTTGCATAGGCAATCATGACATCACGCGCCATCATAGCATACTCAGCCACCCCAGTCGCACCGCAGATATGGAAATGTTCTTTAGCGATATTTTCATTAAAGCCAAGAATCCCATTCAAACCTGGATCTTCCTCATGAAGACTAATAAAGGTATTAAGCTTTTTAGCTTCTTCCATAGCTTCCTTGACAACTTTACTGCTTTCAAGCGGAATACCGTCGTCTGAGAAACCAACCGCACCAGCTGCTAAAAGTGCCTGAAAGTCTGTCAAATCTTGGCCATTAAAGTTTTTAGTAATGGTCGCAACCGTCTTAACATTAATCTTTTCTTTGGCAGCTGAATCCAGAACTTCTTTTAAAGTCTCTACATCCGAGATAGTTGGACTGGTATTAGCCATCATAACAACCGTTGTAAAACCACCTGCAGCGGCTGCTAGGGCACCAGTATGAATGTCTTCTTTATGAGTTTGACCAGGTTCACGGAAATGAACGTGAATGTCAACCAAGCCAGGAGCAACTACTAGACCACTAGCATCAATCGTTTCTGCTCCTTCTTCCGTGATCTCAGACGCAATTTTGACAATTTTCCCATCTTGAACTAAAACATCACACACTTGATCCAAACTAGACTTGGGATCCATTACACGACCATTTTTGATTAGTAGCATATGCTTTCTCCTTTATTCATAGAAATCAACTTGGGTATCCAACAATTTATCCCCATCATAAACAAACTTGGCTGAAAAGAAGGGTTTATCCTCTAAAAGCCACTTAACAAAGATATGGTCACCTTCCCAAGTTGGCTTACTCAAAACCTCATCATAGGGAACCCATTCTAGCGTTCCCTCGTTGCAGTCAATCAAGTCACCCTCAAACTCTGTCACCTTAAAAACATAGGTGTACCAGTCTAAATCTGGTGTAAATTCAGGAAAAGTGATAACACCTTTTAGAACTGGCTTGGCTTTGAGTCCTGTTTCTTCAAGGATTTCACGCGCCGCGCATTCCTGAGGAGTCTCACCACGCTCTAGCTTGC
Organism: Streptococcus sp. 1449; assembly: GCF_013276805.1. Classification (NCBI taxonomy): domain Bacteria; kingdom Bacillati; phylum Bacillota; class Bacilli; order Lactobacillales; family Streptococcaceae; genus Streptococcus; species Streptococcus sp. 1449. The sequence goes on along the minus strand of NZ_VMLS01000008.1, from coordinate 20,303 downwards.
CACCCACACCAATCCATTTCCCTTCATGGACATCATTGGGTTTCTTATTACGGTGGAGCATGAGCAGTTCTTTCCCGTTATCAATGTAGCAAATCGTCGCTAACTGAGGCATATTTTCTCCTTATCTAAGCCAATCGATTGGCTCTTGTCCAGTCTCTTTTAAAAATGCATTGGCCTTGGAAAAAGGGTTGGAACCCCAAAATCCTCTATAAACTGACAAAGGACTGGGATGGGCTGATTCAATAATCAAGTGGTTAGGATTGGTAACCAAGGTCTTCTTCTTGCGTGCATAAGCTCCCCAGAGTACAAAAACAACTGGTCTATCTAAATGATTAACCACCTGAATCACAGCATCCGTAAAAGGCTCCCATATCTGCCCAGCATGACCATTGGCCTGCCCAGCAGGAACCGTCAAGCAAGCATTGAGAAGCAAGACTCCTTGCTCAGCCCAAGACGTTAAATCATGAGATTTCTTAACTCCGATGTCATCTGCTAATTCTTTCAAGATATTTTGCAAGGATGGCGGAGCTGGGATAGAGTCAGGTACGGAAAAACTCAAGCCCTGCGCTTGACCATGCCCGTGATAGGGGTCTTGCCCTAGAATCACCACCTTAACCTCTTCAAGCGGTGTTGTCAATAGAGCCTGAAAAACCTTTTCTTTGGGCGGATAAATAGTCCCCTGAGAATAGACCTGCTCCATAAACTGATTGATTTTCCCAAAATAACCCTCAGGTAATTGCGCCTTAATCAAAGCATGCCAAGACGAGTGTTCCATAGCCAACTCCTTCGTTTTTACTGCCTCTATTATAGCAAAAAGTGGCTTTCTAAACCACTTTTTACAGTTTATCTAAACAATCCAGCAAGTCTCGGTAAGAATGGACTTCGTAGGTTGGCTGGGCTTGTGTGGGATTTTCGAGTTGATGAGGATTGTACCAAATCGTGTCAATCCCAGCATTATTGCCACCTTGAATGTCGGCGGTTAGGGAATCTCCAATCATCAGCGTCTTTTCTTTGCTAAATCCAGCAATCTGTTGGCCAATCTTTTCATAAAAGAGAGCATCAGGCTTTTGTGTTTGCAATTGTTCAGAGATAAAGACTTGATTAAAATAAGGTGCCAGACCAGATTGAGCCAAACGTCCCGTCTGAATAGCAGTAATCCCATTTGTCGCAGCATATAAGTCATAATCACGCTCGATGAGACTATCTAAAAGTTCATGAGCACCTGAAAAAGCTTGCCCTTGCTGGGATAGGTAAAACTGGTAACGCTGGGCTAGAAAACTACCGTCTTTTCCCTGTCCAAAATGAGCAAATAAACGAGAAAAGCGCGTGTTAACCAGCTCTGGTTTACTGATTTTCTTTTGCTCTAAGTCCTTCCAGAGAGCCTTGTTCATAGGGACATAATAGTCTTTATAAGCCTGAATATCTGCAACCCCTTCTTCTTTTAGAAGTTGTGTCAAAGCCACATCCTCAGCAGCATCAAAATCAAGTAAGGTGTGGTCGAGGTCGAAGAGTAGAAATTTGTAGGACAATTTGGTGTTTTCCTTTCTAAGATAAACAACTTTCACTTCAGCCAGCTGTTTAATGTAAAAACTTAAAAGTGGTATAGTATCACAAAGAATAATCGTTCCAATTGATTAACTAATTCATACTATTCTAGTCAAGTTTATTTTTATTATAGAGAAATCTTCTATAAATTCGAGCAATAGTTAAAATACATACAAATATGACTCCCAAAATAGATAATACTATCTTCACAAAACTCATTTCCAAACCTATGACATATATATAAAAAAGAGGGGCTAATCCTACACATAGAGACAATAGATAACTACTAAATCTTATCTCTCCGATACCAGCAAAAAAATGTTTCATTTAAAATATCCCAATTTTACCTTTCATCTTTATAATCCACTAACAAATCTATTGACTTCTCATTTTTTTGAAAAATCTTGACAACAAATTTACTCCACTTAATGCTACTAAGACTTCAATGGGCAAAAAATAGTAATTCCATATCAAATGAGAAATCAGCAATGTTAGAAATAGTATACAGTCAATATAACCATTCTGAAAATACTCTGTAATTACATAATACAGAAACACCACAACCATCAAAATTAAAACAACCATCATAATGCTATCATCCTGTTCTTAATTTATTGTCACTTTTTCCATCCCATTCATCAATAGCATTAAAAATCCAATCAATAAATGATTACCTACTCACTAATTCTATTTCCAAAATTTAATTTTTTGGGGGATTTAGTAACGCAATTCCAATTAGCAATACACCTAATATAAATAAAAGTATTTCCCAAAATTTATTCTCAGTTTTAATAAAAGGTATAAGATACATGCTGACTAATATGGAACTTGCTCCTAAAAGAGCAAAGACCACTCTGACTCTATCACTTAGTTTAAACATATTTAATTCCCCATAAAATAAGCAGTGGCTATGTTTACTGTAACATTCCCCCGTCTTTATGTAGGGATAATCCCCCATCAAGACACCTCATCTCTTCTTACTCAATAGCAGCATAATTATTTGGTAATACGAGTTTCATAAGATTTCTCCTCTTTAACGTTGCATGGTTAGGATAGTTCTCTAATCAGTAATCGTTGACTGCGTTTAAAGCACTTTGTTACCTAGATAAAATACCCTTTCTCTACCTGATTTGATTTTAAAGAGAACTAAGATTTAACCATATCTATCTCACTTCTTATTTTTAAATAATTCATACTCTTTTTCTCTGATAAAGGGAAGTGAGAAATTAGAAAAAATTAGTAGAATTGAAAACAGATATTCGTCTTTTTGTATCACTAAAACATAACCTAAAAATAAATAGACAATCAAATCTAGTACAAAAAGAGAAAATATCCTCCTTTTCATTACCTTACTTGTCTTAAAAATTCTGTTTAATAGAACCTTTATCGTAGTATCTACACAAATTTTTATCAAAAAGATAAGAGCCAATACACGATTATCAACTGTACCATGAAGAATAAATGGAAATATAGTTAATATAAAACTAGAAATCTCTAAATATTTTATCCAAGGAGATTGAGACATCTTACTTTTAAACTGACTGATTTTCCTATACTCGCTAGCTAATCTAGTATCAAAATCTCTACCAATTTTATTAAAGATTAAGAACTCCAGGATAAAAATACTGATTAATACGATATAAGTAGAAACGTTTCCTGAGAAATATTTATTAATAAAAATCGGGAAAATCATTAACAGAATTGAGTTTATAGCCAGACAAATAGATACTATTTTATTCTTCACAGAGTATATAGGTAGCGATACTATTGAATAGAGAAACGCTAAAAAAATAAGCAAGAAATACTCTGTGCTGCTAATTAGCGGCGCCCTTAATGATAAAAATAGATAGGCACCCCACACGATGATATGCGCTTTACGAATTGACTCTAAACTACTCATCTACCTACTCCTAAATCTATTTTTAGTTCACATTCTCTTTCCAACAAGTCATAAACGTTTCATGATATTTCTTTCTTCTACATTAGATAAAGTCGAAATACATTTTTTGCAAGTGAAAATATTATTATTATTATTTGGAAACCCAAAATATCTATCCCTCTTCTAGACCTAAACCAAGTCAGATTAAAGATACAAATATAATGGTAGGGCTTTCTTTTACTTTAGACTACCATAAAACAAGGAATCTTTCAACAAAATTCATTGGCAAACTACTATTCTAGAAGATTGACAACCCAAATCGTTCAGAATAGAACAATCCTAACTATCGAATACCCTAACTTCATAAATATCCATGTGATTCTAGGTCTAGAATTCCTATAAACTAAATGTTTTCGTACTCTTCTAAGTAATTGATTGCCTTAAACTTTAATTTTTGAAGGATTCTAAAGCTAGAATAGTCTCATCACAATCAGTTTTGAATGATTCACAATTTAGAAACACTATAGGTTTACTCTTGTTAAAATAAAAAGGAACTGCCCAAAGCAATCCCTTTTTATTTACTTAAAATTTGATAGTTGAGATAATCAATAGCCCACCTATAAAAAGTGTTATAGTAAAATTCCTTATTTATTGATTTCAAGCTCAGACAACTGTGTTTGAATAACTGACAGTTCTGCACCAGCCTGAAGAAGAGCAGCTGCAGTATAAGCACCTTCTACAATTGGAACCCTATTGATCATGATACTTTTATCACTGAAATCAGCCACCATTTCTAAGTTCATTTTAGCAGAACCCAGGTCAAAAAAGGCTAATAAGGTATCTGCTGGATTTTCGGAAACAACCCTATCTACTTGATCAAAACTTGTTCCAATTCCTCCATCTTCGGTTCCTCCTACATAAGTAATCGGAACATCTTTAGCTACTTCACTAATCAGTTCAACGACACCTTCTGCAATGTTTTTGGAATGTGAAACGATAACAAGACCAATACTTCCCATTAAACCACCCCAGTTTCTAAAAGAGCAGTAAAGAGTAATCCTGATGAGAATGATCCAGGATCAATATGTCCAAGAGAACGTTCTCCTACATAAGACGCCCTTCCTTTAGTTGCAAGTAAATCTTTGGTAGCATTCACTACCTTATCAATAACCTCTTGAGTCAATTGACCAGCAGACAAAGCAGCAATAACAGGAGTCCAAACGTCAACCATTGTCTTTTCTCCAACTTCTGCTTTTCCACGTTTGACAATCATATCCAAACCGCTTTGTAAGATTTCCTCTATTTTCGAATTAGAATCAGCCTTGGCCATGCCCATAAAAGCAGAGCCATACAGAGGACCAGAAGCACCGCCTACTTTACTCAGTAGTTGCATTGAGACAAGTTTAAACACATCACTGCTGGTTTCAAATTGCTTTCCTTCTAAGTTTTCCATAACTGCAGCCATGCCACGCGCCATATTTCCACCGTGGTCTCCATCTCCTATCGGAGTGTCTAACTCACTAAGGTAATCTTTCTGTTCTTGAATCTTTTCATTAAAAAGCTTCATCCATTCAAGAGCTTGTTCAGCATTCATGCGACATTTCCTCCTTGAATTTTACCAAGCTGGTGTAGTAACAGGTGCATTTAGAGCAGCCAACCACTCATCATCTGCCAATCGAATCAATGTTAATGACAAACCAGCCATATCGATTGAAGTCATATAGTTTCCAATTTTCTTAAACGCCAACTCAACACCTTTTTCATGGAGCAATTTAGCCACATCATTTGCAAATACGTATTGCTCCATAAGAGGGGTACTTCCTAAACCATTGATGAGAAGCCCATAGCGTTCACCAGCTTTAAGTTGGAAACCTTCAGATAGTTTTTCAACCAATTCTGAGGCTAATTGTGCTGAAGGTTGCATTTTCTCTTTCTTATATCCTGGCTCACCATGAATACCAACTCCATATTCAAATTCATCATCTTCCAGAATAAATCCTGGTTTCCCAACCTCAGGAACGGTTGCTCCAGACAGGGCTAGCCCAATTGTTTTAATTTCTAAGACAAGTTTATCGGCCAAGTCCTTCATTTCAGATAATGATTTACCAGAACGAGCTGCAGCCCCCAAAATTTTATGGACTAATATAGTACCTGCAACACCTCGACGCCCTTGGGTATAGAGACTATTTTCAACAGCGATATCATCATCAACCACAACGCTTGCTACATCAATACCTTCCATTTCAGCAAGTTCTTGTGCAATTTCAAAGTTCATAATGTCACCAGAATAGTTCTTGATGACCATGAAAACTCCAGCACCTTCATCAGCTGCCTTGATGGCTTCTAAAATTTGGTCCGGAGTAGGTGAAGTGAAGACTGCTCCACAAATGGCAGCAGACAACATTCCATCTCCTACAAATCCAGCATGACTGGGTTCATGTCCTGAACCTCCACCTGAAATGAGTCCAACTTTTCCTGTCTTTTCTGCCTTTCTAACGATAACATCAAAACCATCTAAGCGTTGAACCAAGTCATCATGCATGAATGACAACCCCTGCAACATTTCATCAACAACTTGTGTCGGTTCATTTATAATTTTTTTCATGAGAAACTCCTTTCGGCATGTATCTTTGTTTTCGATTTCATTATATACTTTTTATTGCTGGATGATAAGGGACAGATTCTATTATTTGTCCCCTTTTAAACCCGTTTCAAACATTTTTTTGGTAAAATGAAGGAAGTAAAAGAAAGGCTTCCTATGGCATCATCACTCATTACAAAAAAACGGATTGCCAAGGCATTTAGAGACCTATTAGCTACTAGAGAATTTGATAAAATCTCCATTGTAGATATCATGGAATCAGCTGGCATTCGTAGACAGACCTTTTACAATCACTTTCTTGACAAATATGAACTGTTAGACTGGATATTTGAAACTGACTTAACCGAGTATATCACCAATAACTTGGACTTCATTTCAGGCCAAAAACTATTACAAGAATTATTTCTTTATTTCGAACAAGAGCGTGATTTTTATATTCAACTTTTTGATATTCAAGGGCAAAATAACTTCTATGACCACTTTATCAGCTACTGTCGCTTGCTTGTATCAAAAATTTTAAGAGAATATGGTCAGATTGATAGCGATTCATCTGCTTATACTTGTTTTTTGCTAGATTATCACTCACATGCTCTAGCAGAAATCGTGAAGGCTTGCGTCAATAAAAAAAGTCCAGTTCCACAACCAGGCTATCTCATCATGACAATTATTGGAAAGAGGCCACAATGACATTTATTTCAAATCATAAACAGAAAATTATTTCAAGTTACATTTCAGCAACTGTCAGCAGTCATCCTGAATTAGAAAAACACCCTACTTTACCACTAGTCTATCAAAAAAATCGCAACCCTCATCAGATTCCAATATTGTCGGGTGGAGGTTCCGGTCACGAACCTGCGCATATTGGATATGTAGGAAAAGGAATGCTTACCGCTGCTATCTATGGCCAATTATTTACTCCTCCTACAAGAACTGAAATCTTAGAGTCCATTCGTTTTTTAAACAATGGTCACGGTGTCTTCATCATTGTAAAAAATTTCGAAGCAGACATCAAAGAATTTAGCTGGGCCATTAATACTGCTAGACAAGAAGGAATTAAGGTCGGCTATAGTCTAGCACACGACGATATTTCTATTGAACCTCACAATAGATTTCAAATTAGAGGAAGAGGGCTTGCAGGGACTATTTTACTTCATAAAATCCTAGGATATGCGGCTCAGAACGGTGCTGACATCGAGCAACTAACTGATTTAGGTTATGAACTTGCTCCCGAAATCGCAACAATTGGCTTTGCAAGGAAAGCTGCTAGTCTCCCCCAAGCCACCCTTCCACTATTTAACTTGGAAGAAGGAAATATTTCTTATGGTATTGGGATACATGGCGAAGAAGGCTATCGTATCGTCCCATTTCAATCATCGGAAATCCTTGCAAATGAAATTATAAATAAATTAAGATTGCACTATCATTGGAAACATGGGGATCAATTTATATTGCTTGTAAATAATCTAGGCACTACTACCAACCTAGAAATGGGAATATTTATCAATGATCTTCTTCAACTCTTAGAAATTGAAGGAGTCACTATTACTTTTATAAAATCAGGAACATTTATGACCAGTCTGGATATGGCAGGTATATCCGTAACTCTTTGCCCTGCGAAAAATAAACAATGGTTAGAAGCGCTCAATGCTCCAACAACAGCTTTTTCATGGTAATTTGCTTGTATAACTCAAAAGGGCTACATCACTTGTTAGACCTTTGCTTTTATCTTATACTCAATGAAAATCAAGGAGCAAACTAAGAAACTAGCCGCAGGTTGCTCAAAACACAGTTTTGAGG
>NZ_VMLS01000008.1:0-12446 GCF_013276805.1 Streptococcus sp. 1449 | reverse complement strand
GTCAGTGAGCATATCTACGTTAAGGCGACGCTGACGTGGTTTGAAGAGATTTTGAAAGAGTATTAGACCATACTTTTCCAAAATGCGCCCAAAAAACCTTGCAACTAGGTTACAAGGTTAATCACATTAATCAAAATTAACGTATTCTTTTTGAAGTTCAAGAACTTCTTCCATTGTTGAGCATTCTGTAAGGGCACGGTTTGCGTACTCTTCCATCTTAGCTGTGTCGAGTTTCTTCATCAAGCTGCGTGTACGAAGTACAGATGTTGCTGACATAGAGAACTCATCCAAGCCCATTCCCACAAGCAGTGGAACAGCTGTTTGGTCACCAGCCATCTCACCACACATACCAGCCCATTTACCTTCAGCGTGAGCTGCCTTGATAACGTTGTTAATCAAGCGAAGGATTGATGGGTTATATGGTTGGTAAAGGTATGAAACTTGTTCGTTCATACGGTCTGCCGCCATTGTGTATTGGATCAAGTCATTTGTACCAATTGAGAAGAAGTCAACTTCTTTTGCAAATTGGTCTGCAAGCATAGCTGCTGCAGGAATTTCAATCATGATACCAACTTGGATGTCATCCGCAACTGCAACTCCTTCAGCAAGAAGATTTGTTTTTTCTTCTTCATAAACTGCTTTAGCTGCACGGAATTCTTTCAAGAGGGCAACCATTGGGAACATGATACGCAATTGACCATGAACAGAAGCACGAAGAAGGGCACGGATTTGTGTACGGAACATTGCATCTCCAGTTTCAGAAATAGAGATACGAAGGGCACGGAATCCAAGGAATGGGTTCATTTCGTGTGGCATATCGAAGTAAGGAAGTTCCTTATCTCCACCAATATCCATTGTACGAACAACCACTGGTTTACCATTCATTCCCTCAAGAACAGCCTTATACGCTTCATACTGCTCATCTTCTGTTGGGAAGTCTTGAGAATCCATGTACAAGAACTCTGTACGGTAAAGTCCAACAGCCTCTGCACCGTTGTTGTTAACACCTTCAACGTCTTTTGGAGTACCGATGTTAGCAGCCAACTCGAAGTGTTTACCGTCAGCAGTCACTGTTTGAGCATCTTTCAAAAGTGCCCATTCAGCTTTTTGTTTAGCATAAACTTCACCAGCTGCTTTAAATTCTGCCGCTTGTTCATCTGTTGGGTTGATAATCACTTCACCAGTAATTCCGTTAACGGCAAGGATATCACCGTCTTTGACGATTTCAGTGATGTTATTTGTTCCCAATACAGCTGCAATTTCAAGTGTACGTGCCATGATAGCTGAGTGGCTTGTACGTCCACCGATGTTTGTTACAAAAGCTTTTACAAAGTTTTTGTCCAATTGAGCTGTATCAGATGGTGTTAAGTCATGTGCAATCACGATTACTTCTTCATTGATAGAAGCTGGGTTTGGCAATTTCTTACCAAGAAGGTTTGCCAATACACGTTTTGTCACGTCGCGGATATCCGCTGCACGTTCTTGCATGTATGGGTTGTCTTCCATGCCTTCAAAGATAGTGATGAACATATCAGTCACTTCTTTAAGACCTGCTTCTGCATTGACTTTCTTAGCACGAATTGTTTCTTTAATCTGACCAATCAATTCTGGGTCAGAAAGAACCATCAAATGAGCGTCAAAAACTTGAGCCGCTTCTTCACCAAGCGTACCTACAGCTTTCTCGCGGATAAGAGAAAGCTCGTTTTGAGAAGCTTCAAGAGCAACATCCAAACGAGCCTCTTCTGCGTTTGTATCTTCGACTGAAACAGTCTCGAATGACAAATCCGGTTGAACGAGTAGATATGCTTTTGCAACTGCAACACCGTCAGATGCTGCGATTCCTTTAAGCATTTCTGTCATTTCCCTTATGCCAATCCTTCTTTTTCCATTGTTTCTGAGATTGCAGCGATGGCGTCATCTGCATCTGCACCTTCAGCTGAGATAGTTACGTCAGCACCTTGGCCAACACCAAGACTCATAACACCCATAATTGATTTAAGGTTCACTGATTTACCTTTGTATTCAAGAGTGATATCTGAAGCAAATTTGCTAGCAGTTTGCACCAACAATGTTGCTGGACGTGCGTGAATACCTGTTTCTGCCACTACGTGGAAATCTTTAGAAGCCATAGTTTGACTCTCCTTTTGTTCTTTCTTTTTTTGAGTTATATGTGATAACCCTTACAGTTTGGTATTATACCATCTTCTAGGATTTTTTTCAAGCATTTTCTGTATTTTCCTTCAATTTCCTTTCAGATAACTTGCTGAAAATCTTCTATCCTAGATAACAAAACACAGGATATAGTTTCTTCAAAAACAATTTATAGGATAATTATTGCTGTTTTATAAAACAAACACTACATATTGTGTTTTGTGAGCTTTACTAGAAAAACAGACCACTATATTTAGTTCAAATCATTGACAAAATTTTATTTTCTGATATACTAGGATAGTATTAAATTTTGAAGAGGAGTTACACAATGGTAACCGTTTATTCTAAAAACAACTGTGTCCAATGTAAGATGACCAAACGTTTCTTGGACAGTAATAATGTCTCTTATCATGAAATCAATCTTGATGAGCAACCTGAGTACATCGATCAAGTTAAAGAGCTCGGTTTTAGCGCAGCTCCTGTTATCCAAACACCAACTGAAGTCTTTTCAGGTTTCCAACCAGGAAAACTGAAACAATTAGCATAATCTTAGTACATCATCCAGAAGAAACTGCTTTTAGGGCTAACTTAGAAGCCTTTCTTTTGTAATTAGATAAGGGAAATTTTATGGGATTAAAACATCTTGAAGACGTGACTTACTTCCGTCTTAATAACGAAATTAACCGTCCTGTTAATGGACAAATCATGCTTCATAAAGATAAGGAAGCCTTGGATGCTTTCTTTAACGAAAATGTCGTTCCAAACACTATGGTTTTTGATTCAATCAAAGACAAAATCAATTACCTCATTGAACACAACTACATCGAAACAGCCTTTATCAAGAAATACCGTCCAGAGTTCTTGGAAGAATTGGCTCAATTTATCAAAGACCAAAACTTCCAATTCAAGTCATTCATGGCAGCTTATAAATTTTACAATCAATATGCCTTAAAGACTAATGACGGTGAATACTATCTTGAAAATATGGAAGACCGTGTCTTCTTCAACGCCCTTTATTTCGCTGATGGGAATGAAGCTGTTGCAATCGATATTGCCAATGAAATCATCCACCAACGCTACCAACCTGCTACTCCTTCCTTCTTGAATGCTGGACGTGCTCGTCGTGGGGAGTTGGTATCTTGTTTCCTAATCCAAGTGACGGATGATATGAACTCTATCGGACGTTCTATCAACTCAGCTCTTCAACTTTCACGTATTGGTGGTGGTGTGGGAATTACCCTCAGCAACCTTCGTGAAGCTGGTGCACCTATCAAAGGCTATGAAGGAGCTGCTTCAGGTGTCGTTCCTGTTATGAAGCTTTTTGAAGACAGCTTCTCTTACTCCAACCAATTGGGGCAACGTCAAGGTGCCGGTGTTGTCTACCTCAACGTCTTTCACCCAGATATCATCGCTTTCCTTTCAACTAAGAAAGAAAACGCTGATGAAAAAGTACGTGTCAAGACTCTATCACTTGGTGTTGTAGTACCTGATAAATTCTACGAATTGGCTCGTAAAAATGAAGAAATGTACCTCTTCAGCCCTTACTCTGTAGAAAAAGAATACGGTGTGCCATTCAATTACATCGACATTACTGAAAAATACGATGAATTGGTCGCAAATCCAAATATTCGCAAGACAAAAATCAAGGCGCGGGATTTGGAAACTGAAATCTCTAAATTGCAACAAGAGTCTGGCTATCCTTATGTAGTCAACATCGATACGGCTAACCGTGCAAATCCTGTTGATGGAAAGATTATCATGAGTAACTTGTGTTCTGAGATTCTTCAAGTTCAAGAACCAAGCTTGATCAACGATGCTCAAGAATTCCTTCAAATGGGAACAGATGTTTCATGTAACCTGGGTTCAACCAACGTGGTTAACATGATGACTTCACCTGATTTTGGTCGTTCTATCCGTGCTATGGTTCGTGCCCTTACTTTCGTTACAGATAGTTCACATATCGTAGCTGTACCAACGATTGACCATGGAAATAGCCAAGTCCACACCTTTGGTCTCGGTGCCATGGGACTGCACAGCTACCTTGCCCAACAACTCATTGAATATGGTTCACCTGAGTCTGTTGAATTTACAAGCATCTACTTTATGCTTATGAACTACTGGACTTTGGTTGAGTCAAACAATATCGCGCGTGAACGTGGTATCACCTTCCACAATTTTGAAAAATCAGACTATGCTAAGGGAAGCTACTTCGACAAGTATATTACAGGCGAGTTTGTTCCAACATCAGACCGTGTTAAAGAACTCTTCAAAGATGTCTTTATCCCAAGTGCTGCTGACTGGGCTGAACTTCGCGACAAGGTTCAAGCAGATGGTCTTTACCACCAAAACCGCCTTGCTGTAGCACCAAATGGTTCTATCAGCTATATCAACGACGTTTCTGCTTCTATCCACCCGATTACGCAACGTATCGAAGAACGCCAAGAGAAGAAAATTGGTAAAATCTACTACCCTGCTGCTGGCTTGTCTACAGAAACCATTCCTTACTACACTTCTGCCTACGATATGGATATGCGTAAAGTCATCGATGTTTACGCTGCTGCGACTGAACACGTGGATCAAGGACTTTCACTCACCCTCTTCATGCGTAGTGACATTCCAAAAGGCCTTTACGAATGGAAGAGGGAAAATAAACAAACGACACGTGACTTGTCCATCCTTCGTAACTATGCCTTTAACAAGGGAATCAAGTCTATCTACTACGTCCGTACCTTTACAGATGACGGTGGAGAAGTCGGCGCCAACCAATGTGAAAGCTGTGTGATTTAGTTTCTAGCATAGAAACATTATTTTTCCCCTAAGCAGCACTGATAAAATCAAATCTACTAGGTCATAACATAATTTATGTAACATTTTAAAAGTCGGGCTTCCGACTTTTTGTGCGATACTCCTATAGAATTATGGTAAAGTAGAAATAATTGTGAGTTCGCAATACTAAACACAGAAAGAGATTTTAAATGGAAACTTACTACAAAGCCATTAACTGGAATGCCATCGAAGATGTCATCGACAAATCAACTTGGGAAAAACTGACGGAGCAATTTTGGCTCGATACACGTATTCCCTTATCAAACGACTTGGATGACTGGAGAAAGCTATCTAACAAAGAGAAAGACTTGGTCGGAAAAGTTTTTGGTGGTTTAACCCTTCTTGACACTATGCAATCTGAAACTGGGGTTGAAGCCCTTCGCGCAGACATCCGTACACCACATGAGGAAGCTGTTTTCAATAACATCCAATTTATGGAATCTGTCCACGCTAAATCTTACTCATCAATCTTTTCTACCTTAAATACTAAGGCTGAGATTGAAGAAATTTTCGAATGGACCAATACCAATCCTTACCTACAAAAGAAGGCTGAGATTGTCAACGAAATCTACCTAAACGGCAGCCCACTTGAAAAGAAAGTTGCCAGCGTCTTCCTCGAAACCTTCCTCTTCTACTCTGGTTTCTTCACTCCCCTCTACTATCTCGGTAACAACAAACTAGCCAACGTTGCAGAAATCATTAAATTGATTATTCGTGACGAGTCTGTTCACGGAACCTACATTGGTTACAAATTCCAACTTGGTTTCAATGAATTGCCTGAAGAAGAGCAAGAAAAACTCAAAGAATGGATGTACGACCTACTCTATACTCTTTATGAAAATGAAGAAGGCTACACAGAGAGTCTTTATGACGGTGTTGGTTGGACTGAAGAGGTTAAAACCTTCCTTCGCTACAATGCCAATAAAGCTCTCATGAACATGGGACAAGATCCACTTTTCCCAGATTCAGCTGAAGATGTCAACCCAATCGTTATGAACGGTATTTCAACAGGAACTTCCAACCATGACTTCTTCTCTCAAGTCGGAAATGGTTACCTTCTTGGCGAAGTTGAAGCCATGCAAGATGATGACTACAACTACGGTTTGGACTAATACTCTTCGAAAATCTCTTCAAACCACGTCAGCTTCGCCTTGCCGTAGATATGCTCACTGACTTCGTCAGTCTTATCTACAACCTCAAAACTGTGTTTTGAGCAACCTACGGCTAGCTTCCTAGTTTGCTCTTTGATTTTCATTGAGTATAATTCTCCACCACTCTTAACCATCAAAAAGTAAACTAGAAACAACAAAATAATAACTTAATAAAAATATCGAAAGTTTTGAAAATAAACCTCGATATTTTTGTTTTTGTTTTATTTTGTTGTTTTTGTATTTGAATGATGAGCTAGTTTATGGTAAGATAGTAGTAGGAAACGAGGTGATAATATGCTCAAACAAGAAAAATTAACCAAAATTTTAGAGATAGTAAATAGTAAAGGAACCATAACGGTTAAACAGATTATGGATGAAATAGCCGTTTCAGATATGACTGCAAGGCGCTATTTACAGGAATTAGCTGATAAAGATTTGCTGATTCGTGTGCATGGTGGAGCTGAAAAACTTCGAACCAACTCCCTTTTGACTAATGAGCGATCAAATATTGAAAAACAAGCCCTCCAAACGGCAGAAAAACAAGAAATAGCCCGTTTTGCAGGCAGTCTAGTAGAAGAAAGAGAAACTATTTTCATTGGACCAGGAACAACATTAGAATTTTTTGCACGTGAGTTGCCTATTGACAATATCCGCGTCGTGACCAACAGTCTACCTGTTTTTCTGATTTTAAGCGAACGAAAATTAACAGATTTGATTTTGATAGGTGGAAATTATCGCGATATTACAGGTGCTTTTGTTGGCACATTGACCCTACAAAATCTCTCTAATCTCCAATTTTCTAAAGCTTTCGTTAGCTGTAATGGTATTCAAAACGGAGCTCTAGCTACTTTTAGCGAGGAAGAGGGGGAGGCTCAACGCATCGCTTTAAATAATTCTAATAAAAAATATTTACTCGCAGATCATAGTAAGTTCAATAAGTTTGATTTTTATACTTTTTATAATGTATCAAATCTTGATACTATTGTTTCAGATTCTAAACTAAGTGATTCAATCCTTTTTGAGCTATCTAAACTTACTAAAGTCATCAAGCCTTAATCAACTGAAAGATTCTGGGTAACAACTCAATTTCAGAAGTAAATCTTCCCACAATAAAACGCATAGTATCAAGGTTTTCAACACCTGATATTATGCGTTTTTCTGTATCAAAGACTTTTTGCCCAATTGCTTTATCTGCAACCTCAAAGCTATGCATTGAGAAATCTGCGACTCGCTTCCTAGTTTAAAGTTGCTCTTTGATTTTCATTGAGTATAAGCAACGTGATTAGATAAGAGTTTTGCAGAGTACTAGATATAAGATTTAACTTTTTTGGAAATTGGTTAAGATTGTTGAAACGGCATAAAATCTGAATCAAAGGAGATAGTATCCCATTCTTCAGGATTGATAAAATTTAAAAACAAATTTTTAAATTCTTCTAGCTCATAGTCTGAATGGCAAATCCATTCTTTACCGGTCGAGACATACCATTTCCCAAGGCTTTTCAGTTCTTCATTCGTCAAACACGGTATTTGAGAGCATTTATCAAAATTGATAATATAAACTTTTTCATAAATAGATTGGATAAAATCTTTGAACATCTTTTTGCCTCACTAAAATTCTATATCTAATGACTCATTCTACTACTCAATCACTTGAGTTTCCGCTAGTTTCTTGTACCAATGAGCTGATTTCTTAGGATAACGTTCTTGCGTTTCAAAGTCTACATAAAAGAGACCGTAACGTTTTTCATAACCGTTTGACCATGAGAAGACATCCATTAATGACCAAATGAAGTAACCTTTTACATTAGCTCCATCTGCAATCGCATCAGACAATACCTCCAAGTGTTGTTTGACATAATCAATACGTCCATCATCGTAAACAGTGTTATCAACGAACTCATCTTTATAACCAAGACCATTTTCAGTGATGTAAATCTTCTTGTAGTTCGGATAATCTTTCTTCACACGCATGATTTGGTCATACAAACCTTGAGGGTAGATAATCCAATCCCAATCCGTGCGTGGTACATAGTCAGGAGCTACACGACGACCAACACCTTTGATTTGGTATTTAGAGCTTCCTTTCTCACCCTTACCATTATGGATAATTTCAGTTTCTCCATCAAAGGCTTCCATCCAGTCACTCATATAGTAATTGATTCCAAGGAAGTCGTTCAAGTCTTTTGCTGCTTCTAATGCTGTAAAATCTTCTTCACGAAGATCCAAGCTACCACCATTGACTGATAAGATATGGTTAACACCTTTCATCGTTTCAGCTGAATAGCGGCCTAGATAAGTTGCATCCAAGATAAATTTATTGTGAATAATATCTTCCAACTCTGCTGCACGAACATCTGCTGGATTTTTAGGATTCAAAGGATACTTAGTTGGTAGAGCGTGAACAACACCAATTTCACCTTTATAACCTTTATCTTTATATAGCTTAACTGCACGCGCATGAGAAACCATCATATTGTGGTGCGATTGGAAAACTTTGACAAGGTCGTACTGAATACCTGGAGGGAATTTCCCAACCAAGTATTGACCATCACCAATTGGCCCAATTTCATTAAAGGTTGTCCAATAGTTTACTTCTGGAAATTCTTCAAAACAGAAAGCTGCGTAGTCTACAAAGTGTTCAATATTTTCACGGTTTAAGAAGTCTCCATTTGAGTGGAGAGCTTCTGGCGTGTCAAAGTGATGAAGAGTTACAAAGGGCTCAACATGACGTTTGTGACACTCTGCAAATAAATTATGATAAAACTCAACACCTTTCTGATTTACTTGACCATAACCAGTCGGGAAAATACGTGACCAAGCAATAGAAATTCGAATGCCATTGACACCATACTCTTCTGCCAACTTGAGATCAACTGGATATCGATTGTAAAAATCACTGGCTGGTTCGGCAGTGTACCAGTAGTTATCTTCAAGATACTTATCCCAAGCAACTGGTCCTTTTCCATCAGTATGCGTAGCGCCTTCTGCTTGATAGGCAGCTGTTGCGCCACCGAAAATAAAGTCTTTTGGTAATGTTTTTGTCATTTTTTTCACCTATTTCATGATTTAAATAAAGTAAAAGTGAGAGGAGAGGAGTCAGTGAGCCATCCTTCTCCATCTCACTTCTTGTACCAAGTCACCGAATTAACAAGGTGATTAGGAAATTCGCCATAGCGATTTCCGTAACGATAGGAGACTTTTCAGAGTCCCTATCGTTAATCGAATTGCGCTTGTACGAATGCAAGAGCACCTTTTCCATCACGGGTTAATTTGATGTATTGAGCGCCTTCTGTCTTGGCAAGTTTAATACCGAGCTTATCTGTTTCTTCTTTCATGTCTTCAAAGTTTGAAGCAACTTGAGGGGCAAGGATAACCAAATCAAACTCTGGCAACATTTCACGGTGAGCACCATAGCCGCCTGCTGCTGCTTTCACAGGGACATTGTATTCTGCTGCTGCCTTATTCAAAGCATTTGCAAGGAGACCACTTGTTCCTCCACCAGCACAGAGAACGAGGACATTTGTTTCTTCAGTGATGGTATTTTGTGCTGCATCTACACCCGCTTTCTCAAGAATAGCATCTGCTTTTGCAGTGTTGAAGTTTGCAGCAACTTTTTCTTTCAATTCATCATTAGACTTACCTGAACGTTCTTCTTCAAGAATTTGTTCATCATAGACTTTAAGGAATGGATAGTAAATGACAACGTCAACCACGATTAGAAGGGCAGCAAGAATGAATGATAGAACTTGGAAGTTAGTACCAAGAACTAGACCTAGTGGAGCTGGAGTTGTCCATGGTAGATTAGCAGTAAATGAGTTCATTCCAAGAGTTTCAATAAAGAATTTGAAAATCCAAACGTTTGCGATTGGAGCAAAGATAAATGGAATGAAGAAGATTGGGTTCAATACAAGCGGTGCACCAAACAAGATTGGTTCGTTGACACCAAAGAAGGTTGGAACAACAGACGCACGTCCGATTGCACGGTTACGTTTTGATTTTGTTAACCACATAAACATGAATGGAACAACCAGTGTCGCACCAGTACCACCCATGGTAACGATAAACATTTGTGTACCAGAAGTAAGAATCTTGTCAGCGTGCATACCTTGTTGGAGAAGGTTCAAGTTGACTTCGGCATTTGCATAGGTAATAGCTGCGATAGCAGGTTCAACGATAGATGGACCATGGATCCCAACAAACCAGAAGAAGGCAAAGGCACCAAAGATAATGGTAATACCTAGATAGCCATCAGCTGCAGAGAAGAGTGGTGCAAAGAATTTACCGATTGATTCAGCTACGCTTGCACCAACAAAATGACGAGCTAGTAAATCAAGAGCATAAAGTGAAACAACTGAGAGAGTGAATGGAATCACATCTTTAAAGACTTGTGAGATATTAGGTGGAACTTCGTCAGGCATACGAATGGTAACGTTGTTCTTAACACAAACCTTATAGATGGCTACGGTAACAAAGGCAGCAAGGAAGGCTGAAAGCAAACCTTTTGTCCCCAAGAATCCAGTAGCTAGACCATTTTCGATAGGATCAGCTGCCAACATCAACAAACCAACAATTGCTGCTAACAATGTTGACATATAGTTGATTTGATTGGTTTTCTCCATGCTTCGATTGACTGAGTCGGTCAATGACTTAGCTGTTGTACCAGCTACCAAGAGAGCTAGAATCCCCATTGAATAGCTATAAGGTTTCATGAGGAGATTAACAACATCATCAGACCATTTAAAGCCCCATGAGTTGGGTACAAAAGCAATCAAGATAAAAATACTTGAGAAGAGAATAACAGGCATACCTGCAATGAAACCATCACGAATAGCACGAAGATAGATATTACGAGATAATTTCTCGAAGAAAGGCTTTCCTTTCTCGATAAAGGCGATTAACTTATTCATTATTTAACTCCTCTCTTATAAAGTTCGATTAAGTGGTGCATCAAATCTTTTAACAAGATAGTTGTCATCAAGTGGTCTTGGCCATGCATCATGGTTACACTATACGCTAAGTCCTCACCTGAAGCCTCCTTAGTTAATAGACTTGTTTGCGCGTGGTGAGCCTCTGAAATGCAAGAACTAGCTTCCTCGACTAAGCTATCTGCTTTTGTAAAATCACCAGCTTCAGCAGCCTTTAATGCTTCCAATAGTTTTGAACGAGCATCGCCAGCATAGGCTACGATTTCAAAACCTAACAATGTTACTTCTTCTCTATTCATGATAGAATTCTCCTTATATAATTTTAAATAATTTTTATGATAATAAACGTTGGATATGTAGAACTAGATAAACTCGTTCACTTTTATACAAATCAAGACCCGTATGTTGCGTAATCACATCATAGATCTTGGAACCAATCTCGAAGGCTTTTGGATAGGATTGTTTAATATGATCTTCCATATCCAGAAGTGATTGGTTATCATCTCTAGATCTGTCTAAATAATCCAAGAAATAATTCAAATGAATCATAAAACGATCATAGAAATGGGTATTCTCTTTGGTTCGCTGAATTGCATAGTCCCTTAGGACTTTTTCAACATTCCTGAGAATTTCTTTCCTCTTATCAATCGACTCAACCACTTGGACTTCATTCTCACCTTCGGCATTGATGAAATGATAAGCAATCCGAATAATTTCATCCTCAGGAAAATGATCTGCTAACTTCTGACGGTAAATTTCAAAAGCTTCGTTTGCGATTTGAAAAGCGACAGGATACTTGGCAGAAATATCTGGCAGATTACTATCCTTGTACCTTCCTTGTGCTAGAGCTTGGTAAGAACAATAAATATGATCTGTCAAGGTTACGTAGAGATACTCTTGAATCGGATAATGATATTTCTTGAAAAGCTTATCAATGATTTCATAGGTCACTGTGATAAAATCAAGCGGAACATCTTTGAGGAGAGCCATAAAATTTTCCCTGGATTCTTCGGTCTTCATCCGAAAGATTTTCTCAACCTGATGTTCAGCAATCAAATCTCCCTTCTTCTTTCCGAATGCAATCCCCTTACCAATCACAATCACTTCTTCTCCTTTATCATTTCTGACAAGCGAGACATTGTGATTCATTGGATTTAGAATTCGATACATGTCAACCTCCTTTTATATTTTAAAGGTATATGAGTACAAAAAATGACCACAAATGAACTAGAAAATCAGCCGATTTCTAATTCACCTGTGATCATGCCTAATATTACTTAGTAACACTCACCTTGTATTAACTTGTGATTTAAGTATAGCACAAGTAAGTTATTTTGTAAACCTTTACATGTAACTTTTTTTAAAATTTTTTTAGACTCGGGACTTTGACAGT
>NZ_VMLS01000079.1:0-1984 GCF_013276805.1 Streptococcus sp. 1449 | reverse complement strand
AAGTTTGAAAAGACTGTATAATCCCATCTTTGACAGTTTTTCGAAATCAAAGAGCCCCTAAATACTGATATGACAGCTTTTCGGAGCTCTTTTTCTCTTTTTAAAAAATGCGTACTTTTTATCTAGATTTGGTTTTCTTAAAAATTTTTTTCATATTTTTTTCGCTTATAATCTCAAAATCAGTTTGGAAACCAAATGCTTGGTGGAGTTGATCCGTGATAGTTGTTCTGGTGTAAGTTGGAAGATATCCTGCTCCATAAAGATGTTTGAACTTGTAATTGCGTAAGGTTTGGATGAGTTCTGAACAGGTGACTGTTTCTCCTAGTTGTTTTTCCAAGAGACGATAAATCATTAGTGCTAGGAAACAAATAGTGAAATGTGCTTGAATCCTATCTGAACGGCTGAGATAAACGGGTCTGGCTCGTAGTTCCTGCTTCATGATACGAAAACTCTCTTCAATTTCCCACCGCCTTTGATTGATGACTACAATTGTCTGGATATCTTCATCTAGATTAGTGGCTACGGCGTAGAGACCATCATATTGAGCCTCTTCTTGAATACGTTCCTCATCAAGAGTTAGAATCCTTTTCTCGGCGATTTCCCCTTCTTTGGTAGTACTTGTTTCTTTCAGAAATCTCTTAAAATCGGTTTGTCTCTTCTTGGTAGCTTGGCTGGGCTTGCCCAGTAACTTACTAGCCCGTTCAATCTGTCTCTCTCGTATCGTTCGATGATAGTCTTGATATTTAGTAGAAAAGGTCACAATCAAGCGTTGATTTGGTAAATCTTCATCATAAAAAGGAGATTCTTTAAAGAAGAGCTGTTTTTTTAATTCCTCTCTGTGCTCTAGCTCATCCAGATTGTAAAAGATAGGATTCTTATCCCCAACCATTCGCCAACCACTTTTATCCAAAGCCCAGTCTCTGTATTCTTTCTTTAACTTCTTGATAGATTGAGTTGTGACATAGGAACGTTCCCCAAAAGAATTGTACATCTTATTGGCTTTTGATGAGAGTCCAGCATCTGTACAGACTACAAATTTTGAAGCCTTGTACTCCTTGACAATCTTTCTTTCTAATGGTTTAAGAGTAGTTTGTTCATTTGTATTTCCAGGGTGGATACAGAAAGCTAGGGGAATTCCTTGTTTGTCCATAAAGAGTCCCATCTCCACAATTGGATTTGGGCGATGTTCTTTAGATGGACCGTATTGTCTCAGAAGTCCTTCCTCATCTTCAGCTTCAATTTCAAAATAGAAGTTAGTACAGTCATAGTAGAGAACTTCTGTCTGTCGTTGGGTCATCTTTTTTGAAGTTTGATAGGTTTGTTCTTGTATAAACTCTGTTTCATTAGAAATAACTTCAAGAGCCCGATAAAAATGTTGGAGTTCAAATTCTTTAGGTTCGAGTAATGTTTTTGAAAATTCTAGGGTGGATCGTTTTGAAGCAGGAGCTAGAATCCGTCCATAAATCAATCGAGATAGGATATCATCTAGAGAGAAATTAAAACGATGTCGTTTTTGGATTTCTTTGTTAATTCTAGGCAAATCTAGTTGATGATAGAGGTCTTGTAGGAAGAGATAGCCTCCATGATATTCGTTCAATTGATTTTGTTTTAACTGTTTGTTCTGACTAAAGGTAATGAGGAAATCTTTATTTTCTTCTTTTTCTTTCTCAGTTAATTCCTTGGCACGTAAACGAGCCCACTCAAGAGGTTCCATATCAGGATGTTCTTTTAAGAGTGTGTTATGATTGCCTAAGTTTTCTACGATAGTAGAAGTCCGTTTATTTCCAACCTTGATGTCTTTAATAATAGCGTAGTTGATAGTGTTTTTTGACTTTGATTGTTTCACTCTCATCTTTTTATACCTCGCTCTATTATAACAAAGTACGGAAAAGTACGCAAATAAAAAACGGTGAAATTTGACAAGAAAATCCCCTTATATCAACCTTTATGAGGAGTTTTTCACTTCACAACTGTCAAAGTCCCG
>NZ_VMLS01000078.1:0-954 GCF_013276805.1 Streptococcus sp. 1449 | reverse complement strand
AAACTCTCGTAAACAAAGAGGTTTTAGAGGCTTATTTACCATGGAATAAAGTTGTACAAGAAAAGTGCAAATAAGAAATCTCCAGATTAGGAACTATCCGTGAGTTCTCTAGTCTGGAGATTTTTCAATATACTTCGTTATTGGGCGGTTACTCTCTAGTCTGGAGATTTTTCAATATACTTCGTTATTGGGCGGTTACACTACAGCTGACAAAGAGCCATTTAAAAAGCGAACAATTCTAAAATTGTTCGCTTTTTATCTAAACATCCCTTGTACTCGATTCCTAAAATAATCAGCAGAATTAATAGGGCTCATTTTTAAAATACAGAAGAATGTATATCAGCTTGACTAAACTTTTATTTTAGTCTTCTTTTTTCTTTCTAAACGCAAATCCGAGTCCACTTAGCATACCAAGAAGTCCTAGAGAAGCAAGAGTCGCATTTGATTCTGTTCCTGTATTTGGCAATACATTATGTGATTTACTTGGCTGTTCCGTAGAGACTGTTACCTTAGCTGGTGTTGTTACATTAGGAACTTCTACAGCTGCTTTACCTGGTTCTGTAATCTTAGCCTTACCTACAACCGTAGTATCTGGTAATTGATCATTTGGAACCTTAGCTGAACCATCTGCTCCAATCGTCACTTTAATTGGACGACCATCCTTACCTGGAAGTTCTACCATTGTTCCTTCTGGATAAGTTGAGCCATCTGGTTTCTTAGGTGTTACTGTAACGTCACCTGTAGTAGGATCTTGTGACAACTCTACTGTTGGTGTCTTACGAGCTGGTGTTGTTACATCCACTGGTTGTGATGGTTTCTTATTCGGTTCTGTGACTCTTCCTTTTCCTGGCACAGCACCTTTCGGAAGCTTGTCATTTGGCACTTCACCTGAACCATTGTCGCCAATTGTGACTGTGATTGTTGTTCCATTTTCACCTGGAATTTCTACCTTAG
>NZ_VMLS01000077.1:0-5948 GCF_013276805.1 Streptococcus sp. 1449 | reverse complement strand
TCGATTTGACTGTCCCGATCTATTTGTCCTGTTCTTATTTCATTTTACTATATAATCCTTAGAAAACATATCGGACAAGCGGTTGAATTCCGTTCCGTCCATTAGTAGATAAAGGATTACTCCTTCTTGAAATGACAGATGAACTTGTTTCTTATAAAAATGTTGTCTGAAACTATTCGCTTTTTTCCAGAAGTTTTAGAGGAAGAAAACTTTATGAGGAAAAAGGAGTTACTCAAATAACAATTCAGGATTAAAAATAGACAGTTGAGGAGCGGAAGGTATAAATTAAGTTTGCTACTGTATAATGGATTTATCACTAATACTCTTCGAAAATCTCTTCAAACCACGTCAGCTTCGCCTTGCCGTAGATATAGTTACTGACTTCGTCAGTTCTATCCACAACCTCAAAACAGTGTTTTGAGCTGACTTCGTCAGTTTTATCTGCAACCTCAAAGCTGTACTTTGAGCAGTCTACGGCTAGCTTCCTAGTTTGCTCTTTGATTTTCATTGAGTATAAAAGTGCTCCAGGCCATATTTTACACAGCAATAGTCTTCTAAAAATGGACAAAAAACATTGTAAAGGCTATCAAAAAGGAGTATAATGAGTGCAAGAAATTTCGGAGGTGAAAGATGCTAGAAGTAAGAAGTCTAGAGAAAAGTTTTGGATCCAAGCAAGTTTTGTTTGGTATTGACTTTCAAGCGCGACCAGGTCGTATTTTGGGACTAGTCGGAAAAAATGGTGCTGGAAAAACAACGATTTTCCATAGTATTTTAAAATTCCTAGAATATCAGGGAGAAATCGGTCTGGATGGTCAGGATATTCGTCAGGAGACCTATGCTCGGATTGGTTATCTGCCTGAAGAACGCAGTCTCATGCCTAAATTGACAGTTCTTGAACAAGTTCGCTACTTGGCGACTCTAAAAGGCATGGATGCCAAAGAAGTCAAAGAAAAACTCCCTCAATGGATGAAGAGGTTGGAAGTAAAAGGAAAGCTGACAGATAAAATCAAGAGTCTGTCAAAAGGAAATCAGCAGAAGATTCAGCTCATTATTACTCTGATTCATGAACCAGACCTGATTATCTTGGATGAGCCTTTTAGTGGATTGGACCCAGTTAATACAGAATTGCTCAAACAAGTCATTTTTCAGGAAAAAGAGCGCGGAGCAACCATTATCTTTTCTGACCATGTCATGACCAATGTTGAGGAACTTTGTGACGATATTCTGATGATCCGAGATGGCCGTGTGGTCTTGCACGGACCAGTTCAGGATGTCCGCAATCAATACGGGAAAACGCGTCTCTTTGTTTCAAGTGAACGAAGCAAGGGAGAATTGGAAAACCTTCCTCATGTCAAACAGGTGAGCTTGACCAAACAAGGTAGTTGGAAATTGATCTTGGAGGATGAGAGTGCTGGTAGAGAACTCTTCCCAATCTTGACTCAAGGGCAATATATCGCAACCTTTGACCAACAAGCGCCAACTATCGATGAAATCTTTAAACTAGAATCAGGAGTGGAAGTATGAGAAATATGTGGGTTGTAATCAAGGAAACCTATCTTCGACATGTCAAGTCATGGAGTTTCTTCTTTATGGTGATTTCGCCGTTCCTCTTTTTAGGAATCTCTGTAGGAATTGGGCATATCCAAGGTTCTTCTATGGCTAAAAATGATAAAGTGGCAGTAGTGACAACAGTGCCATCTGTAGCAGAAGGACTGAAGAATGTAAATGGTGTTAATTTTGACTACAAAGACGAAGCAAGTGCCAAAGAAGCGATTAAAGATGAAAAATTAAAAGGCTATCTGACTATTGACCAAGAGGATAGTGTCTTGAAGGCAGTTTATCATGGCGAAACGTCGCTTGAAAATGGAATTAAATTTGCAGTTACAGATACACTCAATGAACTGCAAAATCAGCTTAATCGTTCAACTGCTTCCTTGTCTCAAGAGCAGGAAAAACGCTTAGCGCAGACAATTCAATTCACAGAAAAGATTGATGAAGCCAAGGAAAATAAAAAGTTTATTCAAACAATTGCAGCAGGCGCCTTAGGATTCTTTCTTTATATGATTCTGATTACCTATGCGGGTGTAACAGCTCAGGAAGTTGCCAGTGAAAAAGGCACCAAAATTATGGAAGTCGTCTTTTCTAGCATAAGGGCTAGTCACTATTTCTATGCGCGGATGATGGCTCTGTTTCTGGTGATTTTAACGCATATCGGGATTTATGTGGTAGGTGGTCTGGCAGCCATTCTACTCTTTAAAGATTTGCCATTCTTGGCTCAGTCTGGTATTTTGGATCACTTGGGAGATGCTTTCTCACTGAATACCTTGTTCTTTATTTTGGTCAGTCTCTTTATGTACGTCGTCTTGGCTGCCTTTCTAGGTTCTATGGTTTCTCGTCCTGAGGACTCAGGAAAAGCCTTGTCGCCTTTGATGATTTTGATTATGGGTGGTTTTTTTGGAGTGACAGCTCTAGGTGCAGCTGGTGACAATCTCATCTTGAAGATTGGTTCTTATATTCCCTTTATTTCGACCTTCTTTATGCCATTTAGAACTATTAATGGCTATGCAGGGGGAGTAGAAGCATGGATTTCACTTGCTATTACAGTGATTTTTGCGGTGGTAGCAACAGGATTTATCGGACGCATGTATGCCAGCCTAGTCCTTCAAACAGATGATTTAGGGATTTGGAAAACATTTAAACGTGCCTTATCTTATAAATAGAAGAGCCTCGCGAAAGCGAGGTTTTTTAGAGATAAAAAGAGTGGAATCACGAACCTAATTATGCACACATTATGTAAACAGGTTGCTTGAGAACTCAATTGTATAGTGAACTGAATCTGGAATAGGATAATATTGCTTCTAAAACATTCTTATAAATTGATTTGAATTCCAAAACCAGGGTGTGCAATTCTTATTTCCCATCACTTTATTTATTGATTATGATAGAACTCTTATCGGTCTGTAACAAAATTTCAATAATATAAAAACGCATCCTATCAGGACAACTTGATAGGATGCGTTTTTTGATTGTGAAGACTTTTCATCCAGCCTCTTTATGTGATAAAGTATCGTTAATATTCAATAAAAATCAGACTGGGAAGTTAGCGGAAGGCTCCTCGAAACATAGTTTTGAGGTTGAGGAACTGACCAAGTCAGTAACGTATACACACTAAGGATAAGCTGACGTGGTTTGAAGAGTATAAAAATCTGTTTCGTAAGCATCCAATAATAGGGTGTTTTGATAGTGTCATCATTTGGATAAGCATTATAGTATAGTGATATGAAATCAACTAAACTAAATAAGAAATATAGATTATCAAAACTCTTTGAAAAGATTGCATTAAATCTAAATAACATAGACGTCTTCAGCGTGTGCTGTTTCATCTTATGCGAAAATCTTATAAGGAGAGTATAGAAGATCTCGGTTGTAATCAACTAACTGATTGGAGAAATGTATAAATATGAGAAGTTAGACCCCCATGTCACTACCATAATGAGATTGCTCGAATTCCTTGCTTTTTATACTCAATGAAAATCAAAGAGCAAACTAGGAAACTAGCCGCAGGTTGCTCAAAACAGTGTTTTGAGGTTGTGGATAGAACTGACGAAGTCAGTAACCATACCTACGGCAAGGCGACGTTGACGCGGTTTGAAGAGATTTTCGAAGAGTATTAACTCAATATCAAACTAGCTACGATGGGGCTGACAAAGACATAGAGAATACCAGTGACACCGATAGCCAAACCACCCATGGCTCCTGCTACAGAGCCGTATCGGAAGGCTGTACCTGTTCCAACTGCATGGCCTGTTCCTCCAAGGGAAAGACCAACAGCTACTGGGTCGTCAATTTTCAACCACTTCAAAAGGGTTGGTCCGATGACACTGGTTAAAATCCCAGTTGCCACGACTACCACCAAGGTCACGGTCGTCAGACCTTGCAATTTTTCTGTGATTCCCACTGCCATGGCGGTTGTTACTGACTTGGGAAAGAGAGAAATGGCTAGGAAAAAGTCCATACCAAAGATTTTGGCCACAAGGGCTGTGAAAGAGGTATTGACAACTACTGCTAGCAGACTACCAAAGAGAATACTCCGAGCATGGTGCTTCATCAAATGAAAACTCTTGTAAAGCGGAATCCCCAAAGCCACTGTCGACGGGACAATCAAGTTGTTCAGATAAACCCCACCTTGGTAGTAATCTTGATAAGAAATACCCGTCACCTTAAGAAAAATAATGATAAAAATAGCCGACAAAAGCAGGGGCGTTGTCAATGGATGAGGAAAACGTCTGTAAATCAACATCCCCACTAGATAAGCTAGGATAGACAGGGCAAGCCCAAATAGGGGATTGGAAACAAATTCACTCATTTGGCATCTCCTTTCTCATAATCTCCCTCAAACCGTCGTTTGATAAACTGAACTACCAAGGCTATGAGGATAATATTGACAACTGCTGCAAAAAAGACAATCAAAACAATGGGTAGGAGATAGGGAGCAATCACATCAAACTTTTCCATGATTCCTACTGCTGGCGGCAAAAAGAGAATGGTCATATTGGCCAGCAAGAAATTCCCCACCATGTTGACATGCCTAGTTCTCAACCATTTGAATTGTAGGGATAGAAAGAGAATAATCAAGCCGATAATACTGCCTGGGATGGGCAAATGAAAGAAACTGGAAATCCCCTCTCCGATTAGAGAAATCACAAAGAGAATCATTAATTGAACATACAATTTCATCCTAAACTCCACGAAATAGACTTCTTGAATACCAGTTTACTCTTTTTTCAGAAAATTTCAAGGAAATGAACAAGGGATAATGAAAATTAAAGAACAAACTAGGAAGTCAGCTGCATGTTACTCAAAGTAAAGTGTTGGGTTTGTAGGTCAAACTGACATAGTTTGAAGCGATTTTCGAAGAATATTACTTTTCTTTGCTTAAGTGAATGACTTGGTCGTAGTTTTTTAAGTCCTCTTCTGTGTAGTGGTGAATGACTTCAATGACCGTTTGAGGTAGGGAGAAGAGCAAGTCGCTAATTTTTCTGCTATTTTCCGAGTCAAGATTGGCCTTAATCTCATCTGCTAAGATGAGTTGGCTATCATGGTAGAGGGCGCGAGCGATTTCTAGGCGTTGTTTCTCGCCACCAGACAGACTATCATTGCTGAGCGTTCGATTTTTCAAATGTTCTAAACCTGTTTTTTTGAGGATATGATTTAGCGTTTGCTTTTATCTAAAATACTTCATATAAAAATGTAAATTTTTGGGGGATATACAATTAAATGAAAATATCGTAATGACACAGATTGAAACAAAAAGCGAACAAAACAGAATTCATTGTTTCGATTCGCTTTTCGTATTATTATCTAGTTTTTTTGTAGCTCTGATAACATTTAGTCTGAGCATGTACACTAATAGCTGAAGGAATAAAATGTATACTTTAGATTATTTCCAAGCGCCACCGGTATCTACACAGTAACCACCAGGTGTATAGGTGTTGTGAAGCATCTTACCAGTTGAAGCAAGGTAATACCAAGATCCGCTATCTTTCACCCAGCCTGTTAACATAGCACCTGAGTCTTTTAGGTAATATAGTTGCTTAGTTTCAAACAAGCATGTTATAATAAAGCTATGGCATATAGTACAGATTTTAAACAGCGAGCATTAGATTACATCAAAGAGGGGCACAGCCATGTCGAGGCAGCCAAGGTTTTTGATGTCGGCGTCAGAACTCTCTTCACGTGGGAAAAGAACTTACGTGAACAAGGACACTTAGAGAGGAAAAAGCGAGTCGTCAAAAACCGAAAGATTCCTTTAGAGGAATTGAAATCCTTTGTAGAGGCTTATCCAGATGCTTTTTTACGGGAAATTGCGGCACATTTTGATTGTGCTGTCCCTTCAGTATGGGCAGCTTTAAAGCAGATGAAGGTCACTTCAAAAAAAGATGAAGAGC
>NZ_VMLS01000076.1:0-1516 GCF_013276805.1 Streptococcus sp. 1449 | reverse complement strand
GGTTCTGGAAAATCCACTCTTATCCGCACCATCAATGGTTTGGAGGCTGTTGACAAGGGAAGTCTTCTAGTCAATGGCCACCAAGTTGCTGGTGCCAGCCAGAAAGATTTGGTGCCTCTTCGTAAGGAAGTCGGCATGGCTTTCCAGCATTTTAACCTCTATCCGCATAAAACAGTGTTAGAAAACGTAACACTCGCACCCATAAAAGTTCTAGGAATTGATAAAAAAGAAGCTGAAAAAACAGCTCAAAAATATCTGGAATTTGTAAATATGTGGGATAAAAAAGATTCTTATCCAGCCATGCTATCTGGTAGACAAAAACAACGAATCGCCATTGCTCGTGGACTCGCTATGCATCCTGAACTCCTTCTCTTTGATGAGCCAACATCTGCTCTTGACCCTGAAACCATCGGCGATGTTCTAGCGGTTATGCAAAAATTGGCCCACGATGGTATGAATATGATTGTCGTTACCCATGAAATGGGCTTTGCCCGTGAAGTTGCTGACCGCATCATTCTCCCTCCTTTGACCAACCAAATTGTCAACCTCATCAAGAACACCTCAACAGTCGCTATCATCTCTGGAGTGGACTTGATGTTTGTGACCAAGTCTTGGTCAGCACTTAACGGAAACTACATTCCAGCCTTTCTAGGCGCTGCCCTTCTCTACTTTTCTCTATGCTTCCCTGTTGCCCAGTTTGGTCGCAAGATGGAACAAGCTAATAAAAAAGCCTATTCACTTTAGGAGGTTACTATGGAATCCATTTTAGAAGTTTTGACCCCAGATAACCTAGTCTTTATCTTTAAAGGATTTGGCTTGACCCTCTACATTTCTCTGATTGCCATCGTCCTCTCTACCCTTATCGGTACGGTGCTAGCTGTCATGAGAAATGGCAAAAATCCTGTCTTGCGCATTATTTCCAGCATTTATATCGAATTTGTGCGCAACGTTCCCAACCTTCTCTGGATCTTTACTATCTTTTTAATTTTCAAGATGAAATCCACTCCAGCAGGAATCACTGCCTTCACACTCTTTACATCAGCGGCTTTAGCTGAGATTATCCGAGGCGGTCTCAATGCCGTAGCCAAGGGGCAGTACGAAGCAGGAATGTCACAAGGCTTCACTTCAGCCCAAATCCTCTACTACATCATTCTCCCACAAGCCATTCGTAAAATGCTGCCAGCCATCATTTCTCAGTTTGTAACCGTGATTAAGGATACCAGTCTCCTCTACTCTGTTATCGCCCTACAAGAACTCTTTGGAGCCAGCCAAATTCTCATGGGCCGTTATTTCGAACCAGAGCAGGTCTTCAGTCTTTATATACTGATTGCCCTCATCTACTTCAGCTTTAACCTAGCCATTTCGAGCCTGTCTCATATGCTAGCAAAACGTTGGCAACAAGCTGCAGAATAATACTCTTCGAAAATCTCTTCAAACCACGTCAACTTCTCCTTGCCGTATGTATGGTTACTGACTTCGTCAGTTTCATCTACAACCTCAAAACCATGTTTTGAGC
>NZ_VMLS01000075.1:0-8932 GCF_013276805.1 Streptococcus sp. 1449 | reverse complement strand
CGAGTCTGCCTCGTCGATTATACGAGGCAAGACGAGTTAGTACTGCGTCTAGCTCAGGCACTCTAGTGCTGAGCGTGGGGCAGTCCGACTGTAAGGAGGTTTCTGCCATTGACGCAGTGGAAAGTCAATTTTTTAGACATTATTTACTCCTTTTTATATAAATTACTTGCGACACGAGTCTGCCTCGTCAATCATACGAGGCAAGACGAGTTAGTACTGCGTCTAGCTCAAGCACTCTAGTGCTGAGCGTGGAGCAGTCCGACTGTAAGGAGGTTTCTGCCACTGACGCAGTAAAATGTTAATTTCTTAGACATTGTTTACTCCTTTAGTTTTTATATTTCTTTTTCAATTAATTTCTGCTGAACAAACCAATTTAACAAGGGAAGAGTTTTATCTGTATTTGCCCATAGATGATAAGAATCTAAGACCGTTTGTACACTACCTAAATTTTCTACCAACTTATCTACTGTCAAAAAGCTGCGCCAGTATTCATAAAAAATACTTGCATAGTTCTTATCATAAGTCGAAGAACCAAAATCATTCAGTGAATGCCAACCATACTTCTTCTGAAAAAGTTCTACGAGAGATTGATTACAAATTTTTTCCGCTTGAAATTCCTCTTCTGTCAAGAAATACTTGCGACTAATATATTCAACCATCCCCTCTTCGAACCAGATATAAGAGTCGTAACCATCAAAATCATCTAAAAAATGCTCCGACCAATGAGCTAGCTCATGTCCTACAATCTGTAAGAGGAAATTTTCAGATAAAGAATGATAGTGACTTTCTATTGCTTGAGTTTGCTGAGAACACTTGTAGTCCATCAACTGATACAAATATAACTCTTTCCAAACAGCTAAATCAGGCGTCATAACCATTCGTCTATTATTTGTATAGGCTGGAACAGCGCTTTCCCTAATAATCTGTGTAGCAGCATTAAAATCTGACCAAATAACGGCTTGCGGTAAATCACAGACTGCAAGTTCATTCTTTAAAAAAGATTGATAATCTTTCAACTTTTCAGTATTTCTTACTACAAAATCACGAAATGTAGCTAGTTGACTATCGTCTTTTACAAGATAAAGATTTTCCACGTCTCTCCTTTCTTTCACACAATAGACTGAATAAGCAAAAGAACCGCGTCCGACAATCCTAGGTTGATTTAACCTAGGGGCGTCAGAAACGCGGTTCCACCCTAATTTATTACTTCATTGTTTTTGAAAATACGACAGAAAGCGCCAGCACTTTATTTTGCCCTACTTGGCTCCCACTATCCCAAGCTCGCTTGAAGAACGCCATAAGACTTTCTTTCCTGCTGACTATTATATCAAAAATTAGAACAATGTACAATTCTTTTTATGATTTTCTAAAAATCCACATCATCAACTCGTGGAGCACCAGAATGAACAGCAATCGCTTTTAAGGTTTCACGCTCCTCATGGCTCAATTCAATTCCAAAGCAATCAAGATTAGCCTGAATACGAGAGGCTGTGACAGATTTTGGAAGTGGTAGAAATCCTTCTGCCAAGCTCCAGGCCAAGGCTATCTGAGCAACAAACTTTCCATGATTTGCTGCGATTTCTTGGACTTCCTTACTATCAAATAGTTCTCCCTGACCAAAAGGGCCCCAAGCTTCCAATAAAATTCCTTTTTCTCGACAGTAATCTACGACTTCCTCTTGATACACACCTGGCGCCAAGCGAACTTGATTGACCGCTGGAAGAATTTTTGCTGTTTCAAACAAGGCATCCAAATGATGGGGAAGAAAATTGCTAACGCCGATAGCACGGATCTTGCCTTCTTGATAGAGGTCTTCCATCGCTCTCCAGACCTCAGCATTTCGGATTTTCCATGCGTCATTTTCTCTAAGCGGTTTTGGATTTGGCCAATGAATCAAATACAGATCCAAATAATCCAAGCCCAACTTCGCTAAAGACTCTGCAAAAGCCTGACGAGCTTGCTCATAGGTTTGTTGGCTATTCCACAGCTTGGTAGTTACGAACAATTCCTCTCGTGGAACTCCGCTATCTTTGATTGCTTGACCAACACTTTCTTCATTCTGATAAATCGCCGCCGTATCAATATGACGATAACCAGCCTTCAAGGCTTCTAACACTGCACGATAGGCTTCTTCTCCATCCTTAGCCTTAAAAGTTCCAAATCCTAGAACTGGAATTTCTACTCCATTATTTAATTGATAGGTATTCATATGCTTCTCCTTCTATTTTATTTATCATTTATAGCATAATTTTTTTGCTAATTAGTACTATCTTTTGTAAAAAATAAGTCTATCACATATCTGACAGAACCTATTTTTTCTTGCTTATTCATCACGGCTATAATACAGTTCATGAGGTTTTAGGCGAGTATTGAGCATCTCTGGTATGGTCACAAAGGTATAACCCTGATTTTTCAAATACTCAATGACCCTTGGCAAGGCATTGACTGTCGGACTGTGAATATCATGCATCAGAACGATAGAGCCGTTAGCTACTTGATGCTGAATTTCTGTCAAAATAGATGCTTCATTTTTACTCTTCCAGTCCAGACTATCCACATCCCACATGATAAAGCTCAAATCGAGGCTATTGCGAATGTCGTCTGTAATGGCTCCATAAGGCGGACGCATGAGTTTTGAACTAGAACCCAGCGCCTTAGTTAGCGCATCCTCAGTATCAGTAATTTGTTTTTTAGCTTCATCAAGAGAGAGTTGCGAGAGAATCGGATGGCTCCAACTATGGTTTCCAACAACATGACCTTCAGATTTTATCCTTTTCACCAAGTCCTCATTCCCAGAAACATTTTTCCCAAGCACAAAGAAAGTGGCTTTAACACCATATTTAGCTAGAGTCTCTAATACCTGCGGAGTCGTTGCTGGATTTGGACCATCATCAAAGGTTAGAGCGACAACTTTTTGATGTTTCTTATCAAAATAAGACTGGTACAAGGCCGCATCTTTTTCGAGTAAGTACGAAGATTGGATAACATCAAAGAAAGTAGATACTGGTAAGGCTATCTCTTCTAAATTTTCAACCGCAGGACTCGGATAAAGGATAATCTGACTATCCTTATAATCAAAATTCCATGCAGATAAGTCTTGGTCGGAGAAACCTTTAACAATCTGATCACTCTGGTCTTGCTCCAATTTCTTATCCTGTAAGAAGGAAGTCAATTCTTTTATCAGCTGTTCCTTGGCCTTACTAGCATCTGAAAACAGTTGGTCAAGTGTAAAAGGTTGCCCATCTTCTGTTAAGTGAACCTTTCCTAGGCTGGTCTTTTCAGTCTCTTCAACCTTAAAATCAACTAAATCATAGATTTGTTTCGTCGCATTACGATTGACGACTCCCTTTAAACCTGACTCTTCTTGCTCTGTATAGTAGAAAACAAGATTGTCCTTACTTTCTAGCTTGTCCTTAATATCTTGATTTATCAGCTCCTTAACAGACGAAATCACTTGCTCCCCTTGGAGAGGATAATAGGTAATCACTTCGGTTTGTCCCTTACGAAAATGCTCCTTCTGATTTCCCTCACTCAATTGATCGTCTTTCTCTTTTTTGAGCGATTCAATCTTTTGCTCAAAGCTTTTTTGCTGATACATTTTAAAAACAATAAATCCGCCTAATAGGCAAATAGAAATTGCTAAAATACCAATCAAAGCCAATAATATATGTCTCTTTTTCCCGTGTCTGCCACGTCCCAGTCTACTTTTATTCATATTTATATCATAACAAATTTAAGCAATAATTTCAATGATACAGTTTGGCAATCCACAATTCCTCTAGCAAGCCAAAGCATCTCACATCAACTAGATCAGCCCTATCTATAGGAACCATCTAGTTTTCTATCTATGGAATTTCTAGTAGATTGAAGCTAGAATAGACACCGTCACTTCTAAAAACATTCTGAGAAATTGATTTATTTTTCCCAGTCGATTTATCCTCAAACATCCCTATACCTCTGATATTTTCTTGATAATACTATATACCCAGACACTTGTAGTTTTACCTTCAGCTAGTAATGTTGACTTTTCTTCTTCAGATAATTTTTTCCGTAAGTAGTCAATCTGCTGAGAAGTAATGTTCTCTTTCCCCATTGCCTTGACAGATTGTATCA
Source organism: Streptococcus sp. 1449 (assembly GCF_013276805.1). Taxonomy (NCBI): domain Bacteria; kingdom Bacillati; phylum Bacillota; class Bacilli; order Lactobacillales; family Streptococcaceae; genus Streptococcus; species Streptococcus sp. 1449. Next base: position 4,819 of record NZ_VMLS01000075.1, on the reverse strand, counting down.
CCATTGCAGTTAAGGTTGACATATTTGAAATATCTCCATTATTTCTATGCTTAAATTCTATTCTTGCCTTACCAACATTAAAACTGGCATATCTTCCATCTGATATATAGATCCATTTTGCTGGTACCTGCGTAGATAGACCAAGTAAATTAAGGGCTGTGTTTCCCGATGGAGCAATGGTCCAATTATATTTTCTAGCAATAGCATCAGCAACTTCATCCACAGAGGCCATTGCATACTCTCCAATCAGTTCTATATATTTTGGTTTATAATAAATACCTTTCAAAATGCGAGTAACCTTTTTGTCTTTTACAAGACGATTTAATGTACTACGAACAGTTTCATATCCTGCAATATCAAAGAAATCATTTGCTATAAAAATTTGATTCGATTCAAAATTTTCTATCCTGTTTACTATTTCCTGCTTATCGTTCATCTATCGCACCTCCTTTGCACCGAATATGATGCTACTTTTGGTGCAAAAAGTCAAATGAGAGTCATTTTATCAAGAGGGAACAGACCTCTTACAATTTCTTATGTAACATCTCTATCCATTTTTATCCCATTTCTTATTTCAGTAATCGCTTGATTATAAAAATCAGGATAGTCAGCTGTATTTATTTCTTTTATATTGTAAAATGAAATAAGAATAGGACGATTCGATCAGGACAGTCAAATCGATTTCTAACAATGTTTTAGAAGTAGAGGCGCACTATTCTAGTTTCAATCTACTATAATAGAAATTACTTTGACTTTCCTGACTGATTTGTTTAGTTCTTATTTCATTCAGATATGCTATGCATTAACCAATAGCGGATACCTACGGAGAACTTGCCACTCAGATGTAGGACCTGCCCATCATACAAAAAAACAGACTTCATCCCACAAAGAGATAAAATCTGTTACTATTTTCTACACGATATTTCCTAATTTTTAATCCAGCAGTTGGTCTACTTGGCTGATGGCTCGCTCGGGTTGCTGGGTAAAGGGCTTGTTGCCAAAAAACTCCAACCACGGCTTGCGAACCTCGTCTTTGCTGGTTTCTCTGTATTTTTTAGGTCTTATTTATGATGCTCTTTCAATAGTTCTTCAAACTCAGCCACAGTCATGCCTAATTGCTCACTCGCAACCTCAGGTGTTAGAAGACCTTGACGAACTAGATTTGCTAAACTTACTTTTAATCCCTGTTCGATGCCTTCAACTCGTCCACGTTCAATTCCCTGTTCAATGCCCTCAGCTCGCCCACGTTCAAGACCGCGCTCCAGTCCTTGTTCAATTCCTTCCGCCCTAGCAGTTTCTAAGGCATAGTCCTGTGCTAACATGGCTTGTTCTTCTCGCCTGCGTTGTTCACTAAACATTTTCTTATCCTCCTCGGACCAGCTCTTGTAGTCCAGCAGTTGATCTGCTTGGCTGATGGCTCGCTCGGGCTGCTGGGTAAAGGGTTTATTCCCGAAAAACTCTAACCATGGTTTACGAACCTTGTCTTTGCTGGTTTCTCTGTATTTTTTTAGTTCCAAGAAAGCCATCTTAACCAGATGGTTTTCCTGACCGTTATTTGTGATGGTTAAGACCTCACCTGTCGTATCCTCTCGCATGCTAAAACTGTGGAAAGCCAAATCATCTTGAAAATAATTACTATCCACAATTGCAATAGCGTATACTGGTGCGATGTGTTTGTAGCTCTGGTGAGTATTGCCTTCTTGCTGGCGAATTTTTTCAAGATTTTGATGGACCTGACTGCACAGGTAAGCCCATAAACGATTGATGAAAAAATTCTGATGATGGACTTGGATTTCAATGATTACTTGAGTGCCATTATCCAACTCCGCCAAGACGTCTATACTGGTATAGAAATCCTGCGCCGAGTAGGGTAAAGAAGGCAAGACATGAATATTACTTCCCTCTAAAATGGTTACATTTTTGGCTGGCAAGTCCAGCATATCGCGAATAAATTGACAAGTGATTTCTGGATTGCTAAAAATTTTCTTAGCAACCAAGTCATTAGTTGGGCTGATGCCCGGATGTCTTAGAATCATCCTTCTCCTCCTTCTATTATAGCACATTTTTTAATCTAATTTGCTAGATTTGATGCTTCTATCTATTTATTCGTAAAAGAAAGCTTTTCTTCAGAAGAAAGCTAATCGCTTATTTGAAATTTTTCCCCTCTGTTGGATAGTCCCGTCTATCTATGTTATAATGAAAGAAGGATTTAAAATCAGAAAAGGAGTATTTATGCTTAAATTAGGTATCATTGGCACTGGCGATATCAGCCACCACTTCATAGAAGCAGCCCATGCTAGTGGGAAATACCAGCTGGTCGCAGTCTATTCTAGGAAACTTGAAACCGCAGCAACCTTTGCTTCTCGCTATCAGGATATCCAACTATTTGATCAATTAGAAGACTTCTTCAAGAGCTCCTTCGATGTAGTCTATATTGCCAGTCCAAACTCCTTGCATTTTGCTCAGGCAAAGGCTGCCTTGTCTGCAGGTAAACATGTCATTCTTGAAAAGCCAGCTGTCACTCAGCCACAAGACTGGCCGGATTTGGTTCAAACAGCTGAAAAAAATCACTGTTTTATCTTTGAAGCAGCTCGTAATTACCATGAAAAAGCTTTCACTATCATCAAAAACTTTTTAGCAGACAAACAAATTTTGGGGGCAGATTTCAACTATGCCAAATATTCTTCCAAAATGCCTAACTTGTTGGCTGGGCATACGCCCAATGTCTTTTCAGAGCGTTTTGCTGGTGGAGCACTTATGGATTTGGGGATTTATCCTCTCTACGCTGCCGTTCGTCTCTTTGGAAAGGCTGAGGACGCAACCTACATGGCTCAACAGCTTGACAATAGCATGGACCTAAATGGAGACGGTATCCTCTTCTACCCTGACTTTCAAGTTCATATCAAGGCTGGGAAAAACATCACTTCCAATCTTCCTTGCGAAATTTACACAACAAATGGAACCTTGACCCTCAACACGATTGAGCATATTCTCTCAGCTATTTTTACCGACCACCAAGGCAATCAAGTCCAGCTCCCTATTCAACAGGCTCCTCATACGATGACTGAGGAAGTCACTGCATTTGCACACATGATTCAGCAACCAGACCAGACACTTTACCAGACTTGGCTGGATGATGCAGGCTCTGTTCATGAGCTACTATATACCATGCGCCAGACTGCTGGCATTAGATTTGAGGCAGAAAAATGAAAAGCAAACTACCTACTGAATGGCAAGAACTAAGTGACCAACTCGGTTTCCAAGAATTTACCCCCATTCAAACTCAACTATTTGAGCCCATTCTTGCAGGAGAAAATCTTCTAGGAGTAAGTCCAACAGGAACCGGTAAGACCCTAGCTTACCTCCTACCAAGTCTTCTCAGACTACAAAAGAAAAAAGCGCAGCAACTCTTGATTCTAGCACCAAATACAGAGCTTGCTGGACAGATTTTTGATGTATGTAAAACGTGGGCTGAGACTATCGGCTTGACTCCCCAACTCTTCTTATCAGGTTCGAGCCAGAAACGCCAGATTGAACGCCTAAAAAAAGGACCAGAAATTCTGATTGGAACTCCTGGACGTATCTTTGAACTCATTAAATTGAAAAAAATCAAGATGATGAATGTGGAAACCATCATCCTGGATGAATTCGACCAATTGCTAGATGATTCTCAGATTCACTTTGTTGAGAAAATCACTCACTACGCACCGCGTGACCACCAACTGGTCTACATGAGTGCCACGACTAAGTTTGACCAAGAAAAGATTGCGCCAAACACACGTACCATTGATCTCTCTGACCAAAAACTGGATAACATCCAACATTTCTATATGCAGGTAGACCAACGTCACCGAGTGGATATGCTACGAAAACTAGCTCATGTGGAGGATTTCCGCGGTCTGGTCTTCTTTAACAGCCTATCAGACCTTGGAAGTGCAGAGGAAAAATTACAGTATCGGGATATCTTGGCTGTTTCTCTCGCTAGTGATGTTAATGTCAAATTTAGAAAAGTCATCTTAGAAAAGTTTAAAGACAAGCAACTAACCCTGCTTCTAGCAACAGACCTTCTGGCACGTGGAATTGATATCGATAGCCTAGAATGTGTCGTAAACTTTGATATTCCTAGAGATATTGAAACCTACACTCACCGTGCTGGCCGTACTGGCCGTATGGGCAAGGAAGGTTATGTTATCACTCTCGTCACTCATCCAGAAGAACTTAAAAAACTCAAGAAATTTGTGAGCGTACGTGAAATTGTCTTGAAAAATCAAGAACTCTATATTAAATAAAGCCCCATTGCTCTATACACATCCAGTGTATGGAGCTTTTTTATAAGCAATTCAATTTTATACTCTTCAAAAATCTCTTCAAACCGCATTAGCTTCGCCTTGCCGTATGTATATGATACTGACTTCATCAGTCTTATCTGCAACCTCAAAACAGTGTTTTGACCTGACTTCGTCAGTCTTATCTACAACCTCAAAACAGTGTTTTGAGCTGACTTCGTCAGTTCTATCTACAACCTCAAAACAGTGTTTTGAGCTGACTTCGTCAGTTTTATCTGCAACCTCAAAACCGTGTTTTGAGCTGACTTCGTCAGTTCTATCTACAACCTCAAAACGGTGTTTTGAGCTGACTTCGTCAGTTCTATCTGCAACCTCAAAACGGTGTTTTGAGCTGACTTCGTCAGTTCTATCTACAACCTCAAAACGGTGTTTTGAGCTGACTTCGTCAGTTCTATCTGCAACCTCAAAACGGTGTTTTGAGCTGACTTCGTCAGTTCTATCTGCAACCTCAAAACGGTGTTTTGAGCTGACTT
>NZ_VMLS01000074.1:0-28871 GCF_013276805.1 Streptococcus sp. 1449 | reverse complement strand
CTATCGTCCTTATGCAGGGACTCCTAGAGGGGAGAAAGTCTATGAAAAGATTAGCGGACGTCGTTTTGAGCGAACTTCAATTGTTGCAGGACAAGTAGACAGAGAGTTTATAGCTCCCATGATTTACAAGAACAGCAGGACAAGCGATTTCTTTGTGGAGTGGTTCAAAACGCAACTCCTACCTGCTTTGAAAGACACCTCATGTTATTGTCATGGACAATGCTAGTTTTGATCCCAAGAACATTTTGGATGAACTCTGCATCCAAGATAAACACTTTTTCTTACCTCTACCACCTTATTCACCAGATTTGAATCCTATTGAGCAAGCTTGGGCTATCTTGAAAAAGAAAGTAACAGATTTATTAAGGGAAGTCCCAACTATTTTTGAATGTTTGGAACACTTTTTTAAAACTAAATGATTATATAAGCAGTAAAATCATTTTATACTCTTCGAAAATCTCTTCAAACCAGGTCAGCGTCCATCTGCAACCTCAAAACAGTATTTTGAGCTGACTTCGTCAGTTCTATCCACAACCTCAAAACACTGTTTTGAGCAACCTGCGGCTAGCTTCCTAGTTTGCTCTTTGATTTTCATTGAGTATTAGAACATACAAAGGAGGTCGTCATGGACAATATCATCGATGTGTCAATTCCTGTTGCAGAAGTGGTGGACAAGCATCCAGAGGTCTTAGAGATTCTAGTGGAGTTGGGTTTTAAACCCCTTGCCAATCCTTTGATGCGCAACACCGTTGGTCGTAAAGTATCACTCAAACAGGGTTCTAAGCTGGAAGGAACTCCTATGGACAAGATTGTCCGCACGCTGGAAGCAAACGGCTACGAAGTGATTGGGTTAGACTAATGGCAGATGAACGGATTCATATCCTACGGGATATTTTGTTAGAATTGCACAATGGTGCCTCTCCTGAGTCGGTTCAGGAGCGTTTTGATGCGACCTTTGCGGGTGTCTCAGCCATCGAGATTTCCCTCATGGAGCACGAGCTGATGAACTCGGACTCGGGCGTCACTTTTGAAGATGTCATGGAACTCTGTGATGTCCATGCCAATCTTTTTAAAAATGCTGTTAAGGATGTCGAAGTTGCAGATACCGAGCACCCAGGTCACCCAGTTCGGATTTTCAAAGAAGAAAATCTAGCCCTCCGTGCGGCCTTGATTCGTATTCGGAGATTGTTGGATACCTATGAGTCTATGGAAGATGAAGAAATGCTGGCGGAGATGCGCAAGGGCTTGGTGCGTCAGATGGGTCTTTTGGGGCAATTTGACATCCATTACCAACGTAAGGAAGAGCTCTTCTTCCCCATCATGGAGCGCTATGGACACGATTCACCTCCAAAAGTTATGTGGGGAGTGGATGATCAGATCAGGGAACTCTTTCAAACAGCTTTAGCGACAGCCAAGTCACTACCAGAAGTGTCAATTAGCAGCGTAAAAGAAGCTTTTGAAGCTTTTGCGACAGAGTTTGAAAGTATGATTTTCAAGGAAGAATCTATCCTTCTCATGATTCTCCTTGAGTCCTTTACTCAGGATGACTGGCTTCAGATTGCGGAGGAGAGCGATGCCTATGGCTATGCTATTATCCGTCCGTCTGAGAAATGGGTGCCAGAACGCCAGAGTTTTGTTGAGGAAAAGAGTGAAGAGGAGCCTGTACAGCTAGATACGGCAGAGGGTCAAGTTCAGCAGGTTATTGATACGCCAGAAGGACAGTTTACCATTACCTTTACCCCTAAGGAAAAGGAAGCAGTGTTGGATCGCCATAGTCAGCAGTCTTTTGGTAATGGCTATCTTTCAGTCGAGCAGGCTAATCTCATCCTCAATCACCTCCCCATGGAAATTACCTTTGTCAATAAAGACGATATTTTCCAGTATTACAATGACAATACGCCAGCTGATGAGATGATTTTCAAACGAACACCGTCCCAAGTTGGGCGCAATGTCGAACTCTGTCATCCACCTAAGTACTTGGACAAGGTCAAAACCATCATGAAGGGGCTTCGTGAGGGAACCAAGGACAAGTATGAAATGTGGATTAAGTCTGAGTCGCGAGGTAAGTTTGTCCACATCACCTACGCTGCAGTGCACGATGAAAACGGAGAATTCCAAGGTGTGTTGGAGTACGTTCAGGATATTCAACCCTACCGTGAGATTGACACGGACTATTTCCGTGGATTAGAATAAGGAGAAAAAATGAGTTACGAACAAGAATTTATGAAGGAATTTGAAGCTTGGGTCAATACCCAAATCATGATCAACGACATGGCGCATAAGGAAAGTCAAAAGGTCTACGAAGAAGACCAAGACGAACGTGCCAAAGATGCCATGATTCGCTACGAAAGTCGTTTGGATGCTTATCAGTTCTTGCTTGGTAAGTTTGAAAATTTCAAAGCAGGAAAGGGATTCCATGATTTGCCAGAAGGCTTGTTTGGTGAGCGAAATTATTAAACGAGATAGGTTCTTGATTTTTCACTAAAATCTTGATAGAATATTTATATTAAATCCTTGTCAGAGCAGGGATTTTTTATTGAAAGGATTTTATCATGTCAAAGAAACTCAATCGTAAAAAACAATTACGAAATAGTCTCCGTCGTGCAGGTGCCTTTTCAAGTACTGTGACTAAGGTTGTAGATGAGACAAAAAAAGTCGTGAAGCGTGCAGAACAGTCAGCAAGCGCAGCTGGTAAGGCTGTTTCTAAAAAAGTTGAACAAGCAGTAGAAGCTACCAAAGAGCAAGCTCAAAAAGTAGTTAATTCTGTAGAAGATTTTGCAGCAAACTTGGGTGGACTTCCCCTTGATCGTGCCAAGACTTTCTATGATGAAGGAATCAAGTCTGCTTCAGATTTCAAAAACTGGACTGAAAAAGAACTCCTTGCCTTGAAAGGAATCGGCCCAGCTACCATCAAGAAATTGAAAGAAAATGGCATCAAGTTCAAGTAATTTTTCTTGAGTCTTGCATTTCCGAGAAAAACTTGCTACAATAGAGCCATTAGAGGTGTTTTGAATCCTACATTTTACAGAAAGTGGCGGCGCTGAGAAGTCCACAAATGTGTCAAAACTGGTTGCTAATGACTGAAAAAATGAAATATTTCTGTCTTTTTATTTTAAAGACTAAAGATGCGGGCTTGGCCCGAAATTGGGTGGTACCGCGGATAAACACATTCGTCCCTGTCATGTAGATGGCAGGGATTTTCTTTTGCGTCTTAGTCAAAGGAGCTTGTTATGAAGCAATCTTTTAAAACAAGTAAACTCTATTATGGTTTTCCTATCTTCATTTTGGGGTATCAGGATCAGAATTTTGGACACAATATTACGACCTGTAGCTCCTCTTATAGCTTGGGAGATTGGCTAGTCATTGGTGTTGGTGCTGAAGAAAATGCGACTGAGCAGATTAAGCATTATCAACAGTTCACCGTGAATATCCCTGATGAAAATCTCATGCTCGAGATGGAGCAGGCTGGTTTTATCAGTCATAGAGAGAAATTGAAACACCTGGGGCTAGACTACGAGATTTCTGAACGGACTCAGGCACCGATTTTAGAGGTTTGTCCAGTCGTGTTAGAATGTCAGGTAGATAGGATTGATGAGGAAGAGGGAATTTGTCATATTTTCGCTAAGATTGTTGAGCGATTTGTTGACCCAGAACTTTTGGATGAAAAGGGACATTTTAGAAATGACCGTTTTGCACCTACTTACTTTATGGGGATGGCCACTAGCGCGTTTATCGCTATTTAGATGACCGAGTAGACCCTATGGGGAGCTTCATTAAGAAAGCGAGGATGAAGGATGTCAAGAGCTGAATTACCAGAACGATTAGAAACCGAACGACTCGTCCTACGAGTTCGTACAGTGGCAGATGCTGAGGATATCCATACCTACGCTAGTTTGCCAGAGGTTGCCTATCCAGCTGGCTTTCTACCCGTCAAGACCTTGGAAGATGAGATTTATTATCTGGAGCACATTCTTCCGGAGCGTAATCAAAAGGAAAATCTCCCAGCAGGCTACGGGATTGTCGTCAAAGGAACGGATAAGATCGTTGGCTCTGTCGATTTCAACCATCGCCATGAAGATGATGTGCTGGAAATCGGCTATACCTTACACCCAGACTATTGGGGGCGAGGTTATGTGCCAGAAGCAGCGCTTGCCTTGATTGACTTAGCCTTTAAAGATTTGGGTCTTCACAAGATTGAACTAACTTGCTTTGGATATAACCTTCAAAGTAAACGAGTCGCGGAAAAGCTTGGCTTTACCCTCGAAGCTCGCATAAGAGACCGAAAGGATGTTCAAGGAAACCGCTGTGACAGTCTGATATATGGTTTGCTGAAGAGTGAGTGGGAGGTGATTTGATGCATCTTTTCATCATTGGGGCTCCAGCATCAGGAAAAATGACCATTGGTCAAGAGTTATCTCGACTGACAGATGCTACCCTCTTTTATAACCATCAAGCCATCGATTTTGCACTAGAAATCTATCAGGACTTTACAGAGGAAATGTGGGAATTTGTTCGTGGAATTACCTTTTCTTTCCTTGGAGCAAGTGCAAGAAATCAGCGATCAGTAATTTTAACTGACGTAATTGATTTTTCAAATCAGTACCAGCTGATGTATTTAAAGCAAATTCAGGATTTATTGGATAACTTTCATCAAGAGATTCTGTTTGTTGAGTTGGAAACAAGTCTTGAAGAGCGTTTACGTCGAAATCGAACGGAGAATCGATTAAAGCACAAACCCTTAAAACGACATATTGAGGTATCTGAAAGAGAAATTTTGGAGACTACTGAAACACTTCAATTAAATTCCCAACATCAACTAAATGAGTTGCACCACTACCTTAAAATAAATAATACGAATTTGTCTGCAGAAGAAGCTGCTAAGCAAATTCAAAATAAAATGAATACAATAGAGAAAGGACACACACATATCTAAACAACTTCATGAAGACGTTCTCAAGACTCAAGAAGTTCAAAAGTCTCAATCTTTTTCGTTCGTGATTCCTACCACCAAATGTAACTGGAAAACTCTACCTTAATCGCGCTTGGAGTACACCCTTCAAAGTAAACGAATCACAAAGAAACTGGGATTTCCCATTTAAGCCTGTATCCGAGGTCGTAAGAATATCCAATACAGCAGAGGTAGAGTTTGATTTATTGAAGAATGAGTTAGAGGAGAAAATAGATGGCTAAAAAGAAAAATAGAAAAAAGAATTAAACCGCCAGCAAAAGTTGGATATCAAAGTCGTTTCTGAAGAAGAGGTTGTCTGGACAGAACTACTGGCTAAAAAACCAACTTTTGTAGAACGTCGGACCATTCAAAATTTCGATGAACTACATACAACAGTGATGCAATATGCTGATGAACATGGAGAGTATCCAGATGTTCAGCTAATCAATTACCAACTGAAAAATAGGATTTTTGATTAGAATCAGGATCATGCTTTATTTAGAGAAGCTATGCATACTCCAAATACACAGAAGCGAAATGAACTGTTAAAACAAGTTTTAAAGATCAATCCAGATTATTTTGCTGCTGATTTTCACCCATTCTTATCAGAGGTTGAAGATTTTGATTTACCAACCTTTAGATTAGATTTAGGAGGCAAAGATTGAAATTAATGTATTATTTTAATACTGACAATAGATTGAAGAATCTTTTTGCTCAAACTTGGAAAATACTTATGTATGCGCTAACGTATTTTCCAATAATATCTCTAATTGTATTCTGTCTTACCGATTTTAAATTAGTTATAATTTTACAATTTGCCTTGATACTAATATATGTGTTTAACTATAAAAATCGATTTAATAAGTTTAGAGTTTTTCTTACTAAAAGTACTAAATCTTTAGCTTTTATGAACGCATGGGATGGAATATTTTGCGGAATCTTGACTTACATTCTTTATAACCTAAATCTAGTTGAATCAACTTTAATCAACTTATCTCAATATTTTTTTATTAATTATGGCATAAGTAAAAATCACATAAATAACTGGATTATCATTGTAATACTTTTAATATTACCATTTGTATTATCTGTTATAAAAACTGTAGGATCAATCAAGATATTTCAAAAAGTTAATAAAATAGATATCGTAAAGGGAAAGACACTGTGGAATGTATATGCCACGATGCTTATTATTTCGTTTTTATGGTATTATATCTATATTTATTACTTTATTTCTAAAGCTATTGATTTTCATTCCGATTTAATAACTGACATTTTTATATTTAATTCATTTATTGCGCTTTATTTAATATTCTGGTGGAGAATTCATAATCTAATTAGACATGGTGCAAAAGATACCAAAGAAGTAATAGCATCATGGCTAACTGGAACAATCTGTATATTGTTGTTAGCAATATTTAATCAAGTTGAAAATGAATTAATAAATGCTTTAACCTGGTTTTTGCCAATATTAATTCCTAGTCTAATTGGAGAAATAAATTCTCAATTTGATACAAAAAAATATAAGAAAAAACCAATAAGAACTGAGAAAATGGATAGACACCTCTATCGAACTCAACTATATAGTTTTCTTACTCTATTAATGTTGAGTATTATTCCAAAGTTAACCGAAATTATTTGGGGTTTAAAGATTAAGATGAAATTGGTCGAATTTATAACTCCCGCAGCTGATTGGATGTCTGAATTATTTGCCTCAACTATAATTATTTTCGTTTGTTTCATATTATCATTAGTTATTGGGAAGGCTATAATTTGGTTATTACAGTATTTCTATTTAAACACCCATAATGGATATTACGTGTATCGTGACAACATGCACAGTGTATTAATAAATCGTAGATATAAAAGAAATATTCATAAAAGGAGAAAAAATAATGTCTAATCAACTTTCACCTAAATACACTCCATCCTATGTTTAGGCTGGTCGTTACAAAAATGCCTTGATACGGATGTTTTCAAGCCGGCAGGAGATCAAAAGGCTAAGCCTTATTCAATCGTGATTCCCACCACCAAATGTAACTGGAAAAAACTCTACCTTAGTCACGCTTGGGGGATAACTTTCAAAGTAAACGAATCACAAAGAAACTGAGATTTCCCATTCAAGCCTGTAGCTGAGTCCCAAAGGATATCTAAGCCAGTTGAGTCGGGTCTATTGAAGAATGAGTTAGAGGAGAAAATAGATGGCTAAAAAGAAAAATAGAAAAAAAGAATTAAAACGCCAGCAAAAGTTGGATATCAAAATTATTTCTGAAGAAGAGGCTGCTTGGACAGAAATAATGGCTAAAAAACCAACTTTTGTAGAACGTCGACAAATTCAAAATTTCGATGAACTACATACAGCAGTGATGCAATATGCTGATGAACATGGAGAGTATCCAGATGTCCAGCTAATCAATTACCAACTAAAAAATAGGACTTTTGATTGGAATCAGGATCACGCTTTATTTAGAGAAGCTATGCATACTCCGAATACACAGAAGCGAAATAAATTGTTAAAGCAAGTTTTAAAGATCAATCCAGATTATTTTGCTGCTGATTTTCATTTATTCTTATCAGAAGTTGAAGATTTTGATTTGTCAACTTTTAAAAAAGTATTGGATTTTGAAATTCTAGTTTTAGAAAAATGGAAAGTGAATGGATACAATAGTTGGAATTATTTTGAAGCTCGCCCTATCCTGTCTGCTCTGATGTTTCTGATTGAATATTATATGACAGAAAAATTTTACTTTAAGGCTTTGGACTTGGTTAACTTATACTTAAGTAAGCGACCAGAACGTTTTCCTCCTAATTTTGTCTTCTGTATGCTTTCCTTGTATCATATTACTGGTCAGGAATTAAAGGTTGAACGTTTCTATTGTGAAGAATTAAATAAAGGAAAGCGGGATGATACCATCCTTATTCATGCCATCATCTCTGCTTTTTCTCAAGGAAAAATTGAGGAAGCCAGTCAGCTATTTGCAAAATTAGTGGAAATCAATGATGAAGCTGTTGAATTCTTCATAGAGAAAGACTGGCAATTCAATATTTTAGACATTGAAGAACAAGAATGCTATTGTCCAAATTCAGTTGAATCGCTACAAGCTAGTTTGTATCCTCTGCTTGACTATTTACAAGAAAATATTATCTTAACAGAATTTTTAACAAAAGAAGCCAAGAAATTCCGTCGTAAACCAGTATTTTCGAATCATTCCAGTGTGTTAAGAAATCTATCCCAGGTTACAGACTGGTACTCCTTTATGAGCGAGGAAAAAATGAAGGGAATCCGGATGGATCTTGTTCGCATCTTTGTTGAAAATGGGATTCGTACATCTTCAGATTTCAAAAAATGGACTGAAAAAGAAGTTCTCGCTTTGAAGGGAATTGGTCCTGTAACCGTTAAAAAGCTGAAAGAAAACGGCATAAAGTTTAAGAAAGAGAAGTAATTGTTTATGGAAGGGGGGAGGTGAAATTGTCTTGAATGAAATTTCTAATTTCATCCTGTATACTACACCAAATGGCGACGTTCAGCTAGATATCCTTTTACAAGATGAAAATCTTTGGTTGACTCAAAAAGGTCTTGCAGAGCTCTTTGGAGTTGAACGAAGTGTCATTACAAAGCACTTAAAAAACATTTATGATAGTGGTGAGTTGGATAAGGTGTCAACTTGTGCAAAATTTGCACAGGTTCAACAAGAGGGAAATAGAACTGTCCGACGTGAACTTGAATATTACAATCTGGATGCTATCATTTCAGTTGGCTATCGCGTAAATTCCAGCAAGGCTACTCAATTTAGAATTTGGGCAACCAAGACCTTGAAAGAATTTATCATCAAAGGTTTTGTTTTGAATGATGAACGCTTGAAACAAGGACAGACAGTTTTCGGACAAGATTATTTCCGTGAACTTTTAGAACGAATTCGCTCTATTCGTTCTAGCGAGCGCCGAATCTATCAACAAATTACGGATATCTTTGCCGAATGTGCCATAGATTATGATCGAAACTCGGATATTACTAAAAACTTCTATGCTATGGTGCAAAATAAATTTCATTATGCAATTACTGGAAGTACGGCTGCAGAAATTATCTATCAGCAAGCTGATGCTAGTAAAGAAAAAATGGGATTAACTACTTGGAAACATGCACCTGATGGACGAGTGCTCAAATCAGATGTAACGGTAGCCAAAAATTATTTGCAAGAAAAAGAAATTCGACAACTAGAGCGAACTGTTACAGCCTATTTTGATTATATCGAGGGTTTAGTTGAGCGCCGTAATACGTTTACAATGCGAGGATTGGCAGATAGTATTGATCGCTTTCTATCCTTTAATGAATATGAAATCTTAGAAGGAAAAGGAAGCATTTCCAAGAAACAAGCAGACTCAAAAGCCATCCAAGAGTATGAAAAATTTAACCGAACTCAAAAAATTATATCGGACTTTGATAAACATATTCTGAAGATAATGAGAGAAAGTTAATGTAAAATTTTTATACAGTTTCTTTTTTACTAATAGAAGATACTGAAAAAATCAGATGTGCTGAATCAAGGCATATCTTCTACATACTAATTTTATTTAAAGATATTAACTAGAAAGGACAAACACATGTCTAAAGAACTTTCACCTAAATACAATCCAGCCGAGGTTGAGGCTGGTCGTTACCAAAAATGGCTTGATGCCGATGTTTTCAAGCCTTCAGGAGACCAAAAGGCTAAGCCTTATTCAATCGTGATTCCACCACCAAATGTAACTGGGAAGCTTCACCTTGGTCACGCTTGGGATACGACTTTGCAAGATATCATCATCCGTCAAAAACGCATGCAAGGTTTTGATACCCTTTGGCTTCCAGGGATGGACCACGCGGGGATTGCCACTCAGGCTAAGGTTGAGGAGCGCTTGCGTGGCGAGGGTATTTCCCGCTATGACTTGGGTCGTGAGTCTTTCTTGACGAAAGTCTGGGAATGGAAAGACGAATATGCCACTACTATCAAGGAACAATGGGGTAAGATGGGGCTCTCTGTAGACTACTCTCGTGAGCGTTTCACTCTTGACGAAGGTTTGTCAAAAGCTGTTCGTAAGGTCTTTGTGGACCTTTACAAGAAAGGGTGGATCTATCGTGGTGAATTCATCATCAACTGGGACCCAGCTGCACGCACAGCCCTTTCTGATATTGAAGTTATCCACAAGGATATCGAAGGTGCCTTCTACCACATGAACTACATGCTGGAAGACGGATCTCGCGCCCTTGAAGTTGCGACCACTCGTCCTGAGACCATGTTTGGGGACGTTGCGGTTGCGGTCAATCCAGAAGACCCACGCTACAAGGACTTGATCGGTAAAAACGTCGTCCTTCCAATCGCTAATAAATTGATCCCAATCGTTGGTGATGAGCACGCAGATCCTGAGTTTGGTACTGGTGTCGTGAAAATTACACCTGCCCACGATCCAAACGACTTCTTGGTTGGTCAACGTCACAACTTGCCACAAGTCAATGTTATGAACGACGACGGTACTATGAATGACTTAGCCTTCGAATTTGCAGGCATGGACCGTTTTGAAGCTCGTAAGGCAGTCGTTGCTAAGTTGGAAGAAATCGGTGCCCTCGTTAAAATTGAAAAACGTGTCCACAGTGTTGGTCACTCAGAGCGTACTGGTGTTGTGGTTGAACCACGCTTGTCTACTCAATGGTTCGTCAAGATGGACCATTTGGCTAAGAACGCCATTGCCAACCAAGACACAGAGGACAAGGTTGAATTCTACCCACCTCGTTTCAACGATACCTTCCTCCAATGGATGGAAAATGTCCACGACTGGGTAATCTCTCGTCAGCTCTGGTGGGGTCACCAAATCCCTGCTTGGTACAATGCTGAGGGTGAAATGTACGTTGGCGAAGAAGCTCCAGAAGGTGACGGATGGACTCAGGACGAAGACGTCTTGGATACTTGGTTCAGTTCTGCCCTTTGGCCATTCTCAACTATGGGCTGGCCTGATGTCGACTCAGCAGACTTCAAACGTTACTTCCCAACTTCAACCTTGGTAACAGGTTACGACATCATCTTCTTCTGGGTGTCTCGTATGATCTTCCAGTCATTGGAATTCACAGGCCGTCAACCATTCCAAAACGTGCTTATCCACGGTCTCATTCGTGACGAGCAAGGACGCAAGATGTCTAAGTCTCTCGGTAACGGGATTGACCCAATGGATGTCATCGAGAAATACGGTGCCGATGCCCTTCGTTGGTTCCTTTCAAACGGTTCTGCACCAGGTCAAGACGTCCGCTTCTCTTACGAGAAAATGGATGCCTCATGGAACTTCATTAACAAGATCTGGAACATCTCTCGCTACATCCTCATGAACAATGAAGGCTTGACCCTTGAGCAAGCAACTGCCAATGTGGAAAAAGTTGACAACAAGGAAGCTGGAAATGTCACAGATCGCTGGATTCTCCACAACCTCAATGAAACCATCGGAAAAGCAACTGCCAACTTTGACAAGTTTGAGTTTGGTGTGGCTGGACACATCCTCTACAACTTCATCTGGGATGAGTTTGCGGACTGGTATGTTGAGTTGACCAAGGAAGTCCTTTATAGTGACAACGAAGAAGAGAAAGTCATCACGCGTTCTGTTCTCCTTTATACTTTGGATAAGATTCTTCGTCTCCTTCACCCGATCATGCCATTCGTGACAGAGGAAATCTTTGGACAAATCTCAGAAGGCTCTATCGTGACAGCTGCATACCCAACTGTTAATCTAGCCTTTGAAGACCTTGCGGCTCACACTGGTGTGGAAAGTCTCAAAGACTTGATCCGTGCCGTTCGTAATGCGCGTGCGGAAGTAAACGTAGCACCAAGTAAGCCAATCACAATCCTTGTTAAGACTAGCGATAGTGACTTGGAAGCCTTCTTTAACAGCAATGTCAACTACATCAAACGTTTCACAAATCCAGAACACTTGGAAATTGCATCAAACATCCCTGCACCTGAACTCGCAATGTCAAGCGTCATCACAGGAGCAGAAATCTACTTGCCACTGGCAGACCTCCTCAATGTCGAAGAAGAACTGGCTCGTCTCGACAAGGAACTGGCTAAATGGCAAAAAGAACTAGATATGGTGGGCAAGAAACTCTCTAACGAACGCTTCGTCGCCAATGCTAAACCAGAAGTCGTCCAAAAAGAACGCGACAAACAAGCCGACTACCAAGCCAAATACGACGCGACAGTTGCACGTATTGATGATATGAAGAAGTTGGTGAAGTAGTGTGAAGTGAGATATACTTGGAAGATGATTTACACCTCACACCTGCTTTTTTATGTAGTTTGTGTTAAACTGATAGTACTGCCTCCATGGTGAAAGGAGAATATATATGAAACTAACAATAGAAAATATAGGTAATGTAAAGAATGCAGAAATTGAAATAAATGGAATTTCAGTTATTGCAGGTCAAAATGGCACTGGAAAAAGTACAATAAGTCGTTCTTTATTTTCAATATTTAGTGCCAATTATGATGTTATAAAAAAAATTTCTAACGATCGAACTAAAGCAATTAATGATTTTTTAGAAGACTATCTCTCTGATATCGAAATGAATCGTAAAAATAATTCTGAAATAGGGATTGCTAGAAGAATCGTTCCGAGTTTCCTTTATACAGAATTGACAAAAATCATTTCAAAAAATTTATTGATATTTCTTGATAAAAATTATAGTGAACATAATAATGAATCCCTTAAGAAGAGTATCATTGAATCAATTAATGAATTCAATAAACGAAATTCAAAATACTTTGTATTAAATATTAAGGATTTGGACCTAAATGTTTTATCTGAAAATATAAAAGAAATTCTATCTCAGTCAGACCAATCTATCTTTAACCAAATTTTAACTGCTCATTTAACTGATGAATTTCATAATCAAATAAATAATATATACGACCCATTGACAGGACTAATTTCTTTAAGAATAAAAGATGAACAAATAAATGTTGAAGTTAACAAAAATAGAGCTACTGCAGATAAATTGATAAATTTTAAAACAGATGTAGTATACATAGATGATGCTGCTGCAATAGTTGAAAATTTATTTTCAACTAAATTTTTAAATAAATTTTCAACTAAATTTTTAAATGAATTTTTAAATAAAATTGATTTAAAATTGGATCATAATGCTCATTTAATGGAGCAGCTTAGAGATGAAAGAAACAACACTTACACATTACGAGCTAAGATAACTGACAGATTAAATTTGGTGTTTAATGAAATAAATCATATATTGAAGACTGATATTGTTAATAGTTCAGAAGATGAGGAAGATGAAAAAAAACTTAATATAATCAATTATTCTTCAGGTATGAAAACGTTCTATTTAATTAAATCTCTTTTAGAAAATGGTGTGATTAGAGAAAATGGGACACTCATTTTAGATGAACCAGAAGTCCATTTACATCCAGAATGGCAATTGAAATTTGCTGAAATTATAGTATTACTTCAGAAAGAATTTGGATTACATATCTTAATCAATTCCCATAGTCCTTATTTAGTTGAAGCGATTGATATATTTAGCAAAAAAAATGATACAAATGATTCTGTTAAGTATTATCTTGCTAATAGTTCTATTGAAGATGTTACTGAATCGATTGATAAGATTTATGAGCAAATGTATGTTCCTTTAAATCGCCTTGAGGAGCTAGCGGAGGATTTTGATGGTGAGTAAAATAATTTTCTCTATATTACATGATTTTAATATTAGATTTTCTGAATGTCGTAGCGATATTAAAACCTGCTCATATGATTCTGATTCTAACTATAATTTGGTAAACTCTAAATATACTTGTTATAATTTTGATAAGATTTCAGAAATTATTTTTAAAAAACATAGCTTTGATAAATGGCAATCTGTAGATACAATTCTGCCTCTTCTTCCTGTAGATGCTGATAGTAAATTATATTTAATAGAGTTTAAGAATTCAAAAAATATTCCATATGCTAACGTTAGAGCTAAAATATTATCGAGTTTGTTCCTACTAGAAAATTTTTATGGATTGCAAAAAACTGATTATAAAAAAATAGTGACAGTTACTGTAGTTAAATCACAAAAAGGTAAAAGACATTTAAATGAAATTAGACAACATCAGGCAAAAATAAGTGGTAAGTCACCTTATAAAGTTGAAAATTTTAGGGCTTTAGAAGATTTTTATGGAATTGAATCTTTTAAATATCCCCCTGAAAAATTTATAGAATTTATAGAGAATAATAATTTAGTCAGTTAAAATTAAAATACTAAAATTTTATAGCTTTGATTAAAAACCAGCTCACTACACAACAACCCCTCTAAGTTCGAACCGCTCTGAGAAGTACAACATTGCAGTTTCTTCTCAGGTGTTGGGGGATTTGAACAAACCAACGAGTTCAGAGTGGTGTATCCTATGAGTTTGATAAGTATGCAAGCTAGAATTATTCATTTAATCAAACCATTCATCCAAAAGGCATTACAAATGAGTGCATGGGATGTTGAGTATAACTCTTTTATTACTTCTTCATAGAACTTATTATGAATGTTTTTTATAGTTCACCCCAATTTCACCATTTACCGATGACACAGAAAAACAATTGAAAGGATATTTCTATGCAACCAACTTACAACATTGACAACCCAAACTTGTCTTATGAAGCTAAGCGTGACTTATGGCGGATAGGTTTTGGTCTGCAGAAAGTTGACAATCTAGTGCCATCAGCGTATATGGAATCTTTGGCTGAGAAACAGTCCCGGGGTGAACTGACTTACGAGCAGGTTTATGAGGATGCAACGGCTTATCACCATACTATTGATGCAAGTACGGAAGAGGCAGACTTGGTTTCTCTACGTATTGTAGAACTATTGTCTCGAAGAGGCTTTAGCTTTAGTCCTGCGACCTTACTTGCTATTCATAAGGAGTTGTTTCAAGATATATTTGAACCCTCTATTCCGGTGGGGCAATTTCGTCAGACCAATATCACAAAGAATGAACCTGTTTTGAATGGTGAAAGTGTTGTGTACTCTGATTACTCCATGATTCAAATGACCTTGGATTATGATTTTAATCAGGAAAAACAAGTTGCATATGCGACACTAACTCAGGCGGATGTGGTTAAACAAATCCAGCATTTTATTTCAGGAATCTGGCAGATTCATCCATTTCGCGAAGGAAACACTCGGACAGTAACGGTCTTTTTGATTCAGTATCTTCGTGAGTTTGGTTTTGATATTGATAATACACCATTTCAGCAACATGCCAAGTATTTTCGTGATGCCTTGGTATTAGATAATGCAAAGATTTTACAGCGACGTCCTGAGTTTTTAACAGCTTTTTTTGAAAATCTCTTGCTCGGTGGTCAAAATGATTTGTCTTCAGAAAAAATGTATCTAGATTTAGACCTCGATTTTTCATAATCCTAATACTGAGTAAACATTGAATTTTAGGAAAAAATGAAGTAAATATTCTCACAAGAAAACGTATATCATCAAAGTTTTAGGTCACTTGATAATATGCGTTTTTTGAATTTTATAGACTGCTCGTTTAAACTCTATTTACCTCGTACATTCCGAAGCGAGACGGAATATTAGCCACATACAAAATGAGTACTATTAGGATTTTATTTTCGTGTACAATTTCAGCTATTTTTGTTATAATCAGCCTATAGGAATCAAGGAGGTGACTCTTATGGCTGTTTTTGTGTCTTTGGATGGAATTGTGGTAGAAGTACTTGATGTCTTTTCTTCTTTTAATGGGGATAGTGAGTTTTTCTTGTGTAAACATCTTAAAGACAAGAGTCAGTTTGTGATGGAACGCTCTCAGTTCGAGGAGATGTTCCAACTTCAAAGTAGTCGCTTGACGACGCAAGAAAAATTACAATTGTTTACCTCCGTGTTTGCTGGCCGTTATGATGTTTATGCTAAGAGTTTCATCAATGATCAAGGGAAAATTCAGTATTTTCCATCCTATGATTATGG
This sequence comes from Streptococcus sp. 1449, assembly GCF_013276805.1. Taxonomy (NCBI): domain Bacteria; kingdom Bacillati; phylum Bacillota; class Bacilli; order Lactobacillales; family Streptococcaceae; genus Streptococcus; species Streptococcus sp. 1449. Next base: position 12,942 of record NZ_VMLS01000074.1, on the reverse strand, counting down.
TTGGAAGCAGTTGCCACCTGAAAAACGGAGTTTCCAGACATTGACGGATTCCGTTTTGAAATCTCATTTTCGTGGGGAGACAGCTATCGGTATCTTTCCTATGCACTTAGATGATAGCTGTTATTTTTTGGTACTTGATTTGGATGAAGGAGATTGGAAAGAAGCTGGTTTAACCATTCGAAGAATAGCCAGGGAACGCCAGATGGAAGCCCATTTAGAGATTTCTCGTTCGGGTCACGGACTCCATATTTGGTTCTTCTTTGAGGAAGCGATTCCGAGTCGAGAGGCTCGCTTGTTTGGAAAGAAACTGATAGAACTGGCAATGCAGGAAAGTATGCAACTGTCCTTTGATTCTTTTGATCGCATGTTTCCAAATCAGGATGTCCTTCCTAAGGGGGGATTTGGAAATTTGATTGCCTTGCCTTTTCAAGGAGAAGCTTACCATCAAGGGCGAACGGTCTTTGTGGATGAACAGTTTCAGCCTTATGAAGACCAATGGAGGTATCTACAAGAAATTCAGAGGGTTTCAACTGCTAAAGTGGCACTGTTAATCCAAGAAGAGTTAGGCAAGCAAGAATTGGACAAGGAGTTGCAGACCGTCTTATCCAATATGATTCAACTTGAAAAATCGTCTGTGACACCCAAGACACTGTTTTTCTTGAAAAATATGGCTTCATTTTCTAATCCCGAATTTTATTTAAAGCAGGCTATACGACAGCCAACCTATCAAATTCCTGAGAGAATGTATTTATTTGGAGAATCCGATCATTATTTATGGTTGCCAAGAGGTTTGCTGTATCCATTGCAAGATAAATTTAAGCAGGTATCTGTGGAAGATAGGAGAAAGGTACAAAGGTCTATTAGAGTGGAATTTAAGGGAGAACTCACTTTGGAGCAAGAGTTAGCCCTGTCAGATATGACTTCCAAAGAAAATGGTTTACTCCATGCGGAGACTGGTTTTGGGAAGACCGTTTTAGGTGCTGCTCTCATCTCTGAACGGAAGACAAAAACAATTATCCTAGTTCATAATAGGCAACTCTTAGACCAATGGCTAGATCGCTTAAACTGCTTTTTGACTTTCGAAGAGGAGGAGGCTATCCGTTATACGGCATCAGGTCGTGAAAAGGTAATAGGCTATGTAGGGCAGTACGGTGGGACTAAGAAATGGCTGAGTAAACTGGTTGATATTGTTATGATTCAATCTCTATTTAAGTTGGAAAATAGTCAAAGTCTTTTGGATGAGTATGGGATGATGATTGTGGATGAGTGTCATCATGTCTCTGCCTTGATGTTTGAAAAAGTTGTGGCTCAGTTTAGAGGGAAGTATCTTTACGGTTTGACGGCTACGCCTGAGCGTAAGAATGGTCATGAGCCTATCGTTTTTCAGAGAATTGGTGAGGTAATCCATACTGCTGATAAGAGGGAAACGGTTTTTAAACGGCAATTGCAATTAAGATTTACTTCTTTTGGTCATTTGGAAATTGAAAAGACCAAAGCAAGTAATTTTATACAGCTTAGTGATTGGATTGCTACAGATTCAGCGAGGAATCAGTTGATTCTCAAGGATATTCTAGCCCAAGTGGCAGAAGGTCGGAATATCTTGGTTCTAGTTAATCGAATTCAACAGATAGATGTCTTTGAAAAGTTATTGAAAGAGAAAGAGGTTGATGACTGTTATATTATTAGCGGAAAAACCAAAGTCCGAGAGAGAACAAGTTTACTGGAGACGTTAGAACAGTTAGATAAAGGGTTTGTTTTATTGTCTACTGGAAAATACATTGGTGAAGGTTTTGACTTACCTCAGTTGGACACGCTTATCTTGGCAGCACCCTTTTCTTGGAAAAATAATTTAATTCAGTATGCAGGTCGGATTCATAGAAACTACAAGGATAAGTCTTTGGTGCGGATTTTCGATTATGTGGATATTCATGTTCCTTATTTAGAAAAGATGTTTCAGAAACGACAAGTAGCTTATCGAAAGATGGATTATCGTGTCATCGAGGGTGAGGAGAAACAATTCGTTTATGTTGATAGTAGATATGAGAAGGTGTTGAGAGAGGACTTGGCAGGGGAAAGACAGGAATGTCTGCTTATTTTACCTTATGTGCACCAGACAAAACTGATGAATTTTCTAAAAGAATTTAGGATTAGTCAAATTGAGATATGTATACCAGAGACGGTTGCAAATAAAGCATGGCTAGACCAGTTGAAGAGCCAGAAAATTAAAGTATCTTTTACTCAATCAAAAATAGTCACGCCTATTCTTTTGGTAAACAAGACCATTGTTTGGTATGGCGCAATGCCATTATTAGGGAAGGTAGATGAAATGACCATATTACGTTTGGAATCAGCTAGTATAGCTTCTGAACTAGTGGCAGGTTTACGATAGAGAAAACTTTTAAAAATTTCTATGTATGATTTTCATTTCTTTAGTGAGGCTGTTGACATTTTCACATTCGAATCACACAAAATAAAAAAATTTCTACAAGTACTTGACAAATAGATTGAAATATCATAAAATAAAAACGGTTACAGAGTTATTAATTATTTAAGCTTCATGTCACCATTAAAAATTGAAATAAAAGGATGTTATCACTAATACAAGTGAGCAGGAACCTATTTAATCACATCAGAAGAAGTTTCTTGATGTTTTTAAGTAGGTTCCTTTTATTTTAAAAGGGAAATTTTATGATCATAAAACGAATACTAAACCACAATGCCGTAATTGCGCAAAGTAAAAAAGATATCGATATTCTTCTTTTTGGAAGGGGCATAGCTTTTGGAAGAAAAACTGGAGATAAAGTAAATCCAATTGATATTGAGAAAAGTTTTTTTCTCAAAAATAGAGATAATATGACCCGTTTTACAGAGATGTTTATTAACGTTCCTTTGGAGTTGGTGTACATCACCGAAAAAATAATTAACCTAGGTAAAATAACATTGGGTAATAATTTTGATGAAATTATCTATATTAATTTAACGGATCATATTTCTTCGAGCATAGAACGTTATAAAGAAGGGATTATTATTTCGAATCCCCTACGCTGGGAAATATCGAAATATTATAAAGAAGAATTTGAACTTGGGAAAAGGGCTTTACAAATAATAAAAAAAGAGTTAGGTATTGAACTTCCAATTGACGAAGCTGCATTCATAGCGCTACATTTTGTTAATGCTAATTTAGAAAATAATTTTCAAGAGTCGTATAAAATCACTGAAATAATTATGGGAATTGAGAAAATCATTCAAGATTTCTATTGTACTGAGTTTAACCAAGATTCTATTGATTATTATAGATTCATAACTCATATAAAATTATTTGCCCATCGCTTGGTTGAAAATACAACTTATTGTGACGATGATGATGAAGACTTGTTAGCATTAATGAAAAATAAATATCCTAGAGAATATGAATGTGGTGAACAGGTGGCAATGTTTATACAAACTGAGTACAATTATTTGCTGACTTCTAGTGAATTAGTTTATTTGATGGCTCATATTCGTCGCTTAACAAAAAATTTAGATTAATAGAATAGGAGAATACCATGAGTTATAAAGATACGGTACAAAAAATCCTCGATGTAATTGGAGGTGAAAAAAATGTCAATAGAGTTACCCATTGTGTAACACGTTTAAGATTAGAATTAAAAGATGAAAATTTAGTCAATGATGATGATGTGAAGAAGATACCAGATGTAATAGGTATTATGAAAAAGAATGGACAATATCAAATTATACTTGGTAATGATGTAGCTAATTATTATAAAGAATTCGTTAAACTTGGCAATTTTGAAACAGATTCAGTTGATCAAGGGCACAAAGGGAATATTTTAGAAAGAATCATTGAATATATCGCTGGTTCCATGACTCCAATCATTCCAGCAATGTTAGGGGGAGGTATGCTGAAAGTCTTGGTAATTATTTTACCAATGCTTGGTATATTGCAATCAGATTCTCAGACTATTGCTTTTTTGACATTTTTTGGGGATGCTCCATATTATTTCTTACCGCTGTTATTAGCTTATTCTGCATCACAAAAATTAAAAGTAACATCTACATTAGCTATGTCTGTAGCAGGTGTACTTCTCCATCCAAATTTTGTTCAAATGGTGCAATCAGGGAATCCTCTTAGTTTATTTGGTGTACCTGTGACACCAGCTAGTTATGGTTCGTCAGTCGTTCCAATTCTTATTATGGTTTGGTTGATGAAATATATTGAAAAAATGATTGCTAAATTAACACCAGCTGTTACTAAGAGTTTTTTGCAACCTACGCTAGTATTATTAGTATCAAGCTGTATTGCCTTAGTTGTAGTCGGACCTATTGGAGTAATTGTTGGTGAAGGATTATCAAATCTAGTTGGGCAAATGTATGGTGTAGCTGGATGGCTTACATTAGCTATTCTTGGCGCTATTATGCCATTTATTGTTATGACTGGAATGCATTGGGCTTTTGCACCTATTTTTTTGGCGGCATCTATTGCTACTCCAGACGTATTAATTCTTCCAGCAATGTTAGGGTCAAACTTAGCTCAAGGGGCTGCTTCGATGGCTGTTGCATTAAAGAGTAAAAATAATAATACAAAACAAATTGCTTTTGCAGCAGGTTTCTCAGCCTTACTTGCAGGGATTACCGAACCTGCATTATATGGTGTGACTTTAAAATATAAAAAACCGCTTTATGCAGCTATGATTGGTGGTGGATTAGCGGGATTATTTGCAGGTCTTACTAGTGTTAAAGCATATCTATTTGCTGTCCCAGCTTTGATAGCGTTGCCTCAATTTATTTATTCTGATGTGCCATCAAATATTGTAAATGCTTTAATTGTGGCAGTCATTTCGGTTGTTATTACCTTTGTATTAGCTTATATATTTGGAATCGATGAAGAAGGGAGTTCTAGCAATTTAGAAGTTGAAGTTGGAGTTTCAAATAAAAAAATGATATTTTCTCCTATATCAGGAGAAATCATTCCGTTAAGCGATGTCCAGGATAAAACATTTTCAGATAAACTAATTGGAGACGGAGTAGCGATTATCCCAAGTGAGGGTAAGGTTTATGCACCATTTGATGGGAAAATTACAAATATTTTTCCGACTAAGCACGCAATTGGATTGAAGAGTGATGAGGGTGTTGAGTTACTAATTCATATTGGATTAGATACTGTTGAGCTAAAAGGTCAAGGTTTTATTAGTCATGTAGAAGAAGGAGACAGAGTTTTCAAAAATCAGTTGATTTTTGAAATGGACTTAAATTTAATCAAGAGTAAAGGCTACGAAACAGTTACACCAGTAATTGTAACGAATACCAACGATTTTCTAGATGTATTAGTATTACCTAATAATCAGACAATCGAGCATTCTAAGGAATTACTGGTAATATTATAATGGAGGAAAGTTATGACCATTTTTCCAGATGATTTTCTTTGGGGTGGAGCTGTTGCAGCTAATCAAGTAGAGGGAGCATATAATGAAGATGGTAAGGGATTATCAGTTCAGGATGTGTTACCCAAAGGTGGATTAGGAGAAGCAACAGAAAATCCTACAGAAGATAACTTAAAATTGATAGGTATTGATTTTTATCATAAATATAAGGAAGATATATCCTTGTTTTCTGAAATGGGCTTTAATGTTTTTCGTACTTCTATTGCATGGAGTAGAATTTTTCCAAAAGGAGATGAGGAAGAACCTAACGAAGCTGGTTTGAAATATTATGATGAATTATTTGATGAACTACATGCTCACGGGATAGAACCACTTGTAACTCTTTCACACTATGAGACTCCATTATATTTAGCAAGAAAATATCATGGATGGATTGATAGGAGAATGATTCATTTTTATGAAAAATTTGCTCGAACAGTTTTAGAAAGGTATAAAGATAAAGTTAAATATTGGCTTACATTTAACGAAGTAAACTCTGTTTTGGAATTACCGTTTACTAGTGGAGGAATAGATATACCTGAGGAGAATCTTTCGAAACAAGAATTATATCAAGCTATACATCATGAATTAGTCGCCTCGAGTTTGGTTACAAAAATTGCTCGTGAGATTCATTCAGAGTTTAAGGTGGGGTGTATGGTATTAGCTATGCCAGCTTATCCAATGACTCCAAATCCAAAAGATGTATGGGCGACTCATGAGTATGAGAATCTAAATTATCTATTTTCAGATGTGCATGTTAGAGGTTATTATCCGAATTATGCAAAAAGATATTTTAAGGAAAATGACATTAACATAGAGTTTGCAGCTGAAGATGCAGAGTTATTAAAAAATTATACTGTAGATTTTTTATCCTTTAGCTATTACATGAGTGTGACTCAATCTGCTATTCCAACACAGTATAATTCAGGAGAAGGGAATATTATTGGTGGTTTAGTAAATCCTTATTTAGAGTCTTCAGAGTGGGGATGGCAAATTGATCCAATTGGACTACGTATAATTTTAAATAGATATTATGATCGTTATCAAATCCCATTATTTATAGTAGAAAATGGATTAGGTGCTAAAGATCAACTAATAAAAGATGAACTTAATAACTTAACCGTCCAAGATGATTATAGAATTCAGTATATGAAAGAACATTTATTGCAAGTTGCTGAAGCTCTACAGGATGGTGTTGAAATTATGGGCTATACGTCTTGGGGATGTATTGACTGTGTTTCTATGTCCACTGCACAACTTTCTAAAAGGTACGGTCTCATTTATGTTGATCGAAATGATGATGGAAATGGCACATTCAATCGATATAAGAAAATGTCCTTTACTTGGTATAAAGGAGTGATTGAATCAAATGGAGAATCCTTATTCAAATAGTTTGTTTATTGATGATTAGATATTATCACGGTTAAGGCAACATCTCATTAAATATAAAATAAAGAGGTTTGGAAGACATCAAATTCTAAACCTCTTTATTTTATAGGGGGATTAATTAATTTAATTTTGTTACAGAGAGCCGATTATAAATAGTTAACTTAGGATAGATTGGTTATATATAGTAGACTGAATCTAAAATAGTACGAAACAATTGCTAAAACATTTATAGAAATTAATTTTACTTTCCCAATCGATTTGTTTTCATCTTATTTCAATCCGCTATAAAGTTAGATAAGAATAAGCTAACAAGCAGAAGTAAGATAGGTCTTGCAAGAATGGTAAAAATCTGATAAACTAAGTAGTAATTGAATAGGAATCTGAAAGACTAGTAGCCCAAGGGAAGTATATCAGGGAGGAGAGCCGTGACTGCAAGCTCTCTATATGAAAGCTGGGTGAATTCACTTGCGCATGGATTTAGAAATGAAGGTCTGACTTGTCAGATGAAAACGGATGGTACCGCGTGTCAACGCTCCGAGTGGAGTTTTTGGCATGTGGTTTTCTTTTTATCTACGAGAGACTGATGGAGGAAATATGTCAACTATTGAAGAACAATTAAAAGCGCTTCGCGAAGAAACGCTGGCTAGCTTGAAGCAGATTACTGCTGGAAATGAAAAAGAGATGCAAGATTTGCGTGTCTCTGTCCTTGGTAAAAAGGGTTCGCTCACTGAAATCCTCAAAGGGATGAAAGATGTTTCTGCTGAGATGCGTCCAATCATCGGGAAACACGTCAATGAAGCTCGTGATGTCTTGACTGCTGCTTTTGAAGAAACAGCTAAGCTCTTGGAAGAAAAGAAAGTCGCGGCTCAACTGGCTAGCGAGAGTATCGATGTGACGCTTCCAGGTCGTCCAGTTGCGACTGGTCACCGTCACGTTTTGACACAAACCAGTGAAGAAATCGAAGATATCTTCATCGGTATGGGTTATCAAGTCGTGGATGGTTTTGAAGTGGAGCAAGACTACTATAACTTTGAACGTATGAACCTTCCAAAAGACCACCCAGCTCGTGATATGCAGGATACTTTCTATATCACTGAAGAAATCTTGCTCCGTACCCACACGTCTCCAGTTCAGGCGCGTGCTATGGATGCCCATGATTTTTCTAAAGGTCCTTTGAAGATGATCTCGCCAGGGCGTGTCTTCCGTCGCGATACGGACGATGCGACCCACAGTCACCAATTCCACCAAATCGAAGGCTTGGTAGTTGGGAAAAATATCTCTATGGCTGATCTTCAAGGAACGCTTCAGTTGATTGTCCAAAAAATGTTTGGTGAAGAGCGTCAAATTCGTTTGCGTCCATCTTACTTCCCATTCACAGAGCCATCTGTTGAGGTGGATGTTTCTTGCTTCAAGTGTGGTGGAGAAGGCTGTAATGTATGTAAGAAAACAGGTTGGATCGAAATTATGGGGGCCGGTATGGTTCACCCACGTGTCCTTGAAATGAGTGGTATCGATGCGACTGTATACTCTGGCTTTGCCTTTGGTCTTGGACAAGAGCGTGTAGCTATGCTCCGTTATGGAATCAACGATATCCGTGGATTCTACCAAGGAGATGTCCGCTTCTCAGAACAGTTTAAATAATGATTAGAAAAGTAGAAATGGCAGATGTTGAGGTGTTGGCTAAAATTGCCAAACAAGCCTTTCGTGAAACCTTTGCGTATGATAATACGGAAGAGCAGTTACAGGAATACTTTGAAGAGGCTTATAGTCTGAAAACTTTGTCAACTGAGTTGGGAAATCCTGACTCTGAAACCTATTTCATTATGCATGAGGAGGAGATAGCTGGTTTTCTCAAAGTCAACTGGGGAAGTGCTCAAACTGAGAGAGAATTAGAGGACGCTTTTGAAATTCAACGCCTCTATGTGCTACAAAAATTCCAAGGATTTGGACTAGGTAAGCAACTGTTTGAATTTGCTCTTGAACTTGCTACAAAAAATAGTTTTTCTTGGGCTTGGCTAGGTGTTTGGGAGCATAATACAAAAGCTCAAGCGTTTTATAACCGATATGGTTTTGAAAAATTTAGCCAACATCATTTTATGGTTGGTCAAAAAGTAGATACGGATTGGTTACTGAGAAAGAAATTAAGGTAAGAAGAGAATTCTTCTATTGAAATGATAGGAAAGGAAAAGAACCAGTGTGGCAATGGTCATTCTGGAGAACTAAATTATGCTTGTATCTTATAAATGGTTAAAAGAATTGGTGGGCATTGATGTGCCATCACAGGAGTTGGCTGAAAAAATGTCAACCACAGGGATCGAGGTCGAAGGTGTCGAATCACCAGCTGCCGGTCTTTCAAAAATTGTCGTCGGTGAGATCTTGTCCTGCGAAGATGTGCCAGAAACTCACCTTCATGTTTGTCAGGTTAACGTTGGCGAAGAAGAAGAGCGTCAGATCGTTTGTGGTGCCCCAAATGTGCGTGCAGGCATCAAGGTTATGGTGGCTCTTCCGGGAGCTCGTATCGCTGACAATTACAAAATCAAAAAAGGAAAAATCCGTGGCTTAGAGTCACTTGGAATGATCTGTTCACTTGGTGAATTGGGTATTTCTGACTCAGTTGTACCTAAGAAATTCGCAGATGGTATTCAAATTTTGCCAGAAAATGCCGTTCCAGGTGAGGAAGTCTTTTCATATCTAGACTTGGATGATGAAATCATCGAACTTTCTATCACACCAAACCGTGCAGATGCCCTTTCTATGCGTGGAGTGGCTCACGAAGTGGCAGCCATATATGACAAGGCAGTCAACTTTAAAGAATTTACTTTGACAGAAACAAATGAAGCTGCGACAGATGCCCTTTCTGTGGGCATTGAGACAGGCAAGGCGCCTTACTATGCAGCTCGTATCTTGGACAATGTGACTATCGCACCAAGTCCACAATGGTTGCAAAACCTTCTCATGAACGAAGGCATCCGTCCCATCAATAACGTTGTAGACGTGACAAACTACATCCTGCTCTACTTTGGTCAACCTATGCATGCTTTTGACTTGGACACATTTGAAGGGACTGACATCCGTGTGCGTGAAGCGCGTGCTGGTGAAAAATTGGTGACCTTGGACGGTGAAGAACGTGACTTGGACGTGAATGACCTAGTCATCACTGTTGCAGACAAGCCAGTAGCCCTTGCAGGTGTCATGGGTGGTCAAGCAACAGAAATCTCTGAAAAATCTAGTCATGTTGTCCTTGAAGCTGCTGTTTTCAATGGCAAATCTATCCGTAAGACAAGTGGTCGCCTGAACCTTCGTTCTGAGTCATCTTCTCGCTTTGAAAAAGGAATTAATGTGGCAACAGTTAATGAAGCCCTTGATGCGGCAGCTAGCCTGATTGCGGAACTTGCAGGTGCGACGGTGCGTAAGGGCATCGTTTCAGCGGGTGAGCTTGATACTTCAGATGTAGAAGTTTCTTCAACCCTTGCTGATGTTAACCGTGTCCTCGGAACTGAGCTGTCTTATGCTGATGTAGAAGACGTCTTCCGTCGTCTTGGCTTTGGTCTTTCTGGAAATGCAGACAGCTTTACAGTCAGAGTCCCATGTCGTCGTTGGGATATCACAATCGAAGCTGATCTCTTTGAAGAAATCGCTCGTATCTATGGATATGACCGCTTGCCAACCAGCCTTCCAAAAGACGATGGTACAGCTGGTGAATTGACTGTGACACAAAAACTCCGCCGTCAAGTTCGTACCATTGCTGAAGGAGCAGGTTTGACAGAAATTATCACCTATGCTCTGACAACTCCTGAAAAAGCAGTTGAGTTCACAGCTCAACCAAGTAACCTTACTGAACTCATGTGGCCAATGACTGTGGATCGTTCAGTCCTCCGTCAAAATATGATTTCAGGGATCCTTGATACCGTTGCCTACAACGTGGCTCGTAGGAATAAAAACTTGGCCCTTTATGAGATTGGAAAAGTTTTTGAACAAACAGGCAATCCAAAAGAAGAACTTCCAAATGAAATCAACAGTTTTGCCTTTGCCTTGACAGGCTTGGTTGCAGAAAAAGATTTCCAAACAGTAGCAGTTCCAGTTGATTTCTTCTATGCTAAGGGAATCCTTGAAGCGCTATTTTCTCGCTTGGGATTCCAAGTAACTTATACAGCAACATCTGAAATCGCTAGCCTTCATCCAGGTCGTACAGCTATGATTTCACTCGGTGACCAAGTTCTTGGTTTCCTTGGTCAAGTGCATCCAGTCACTGCTAAGGCCTACGATATTCCAGAAACGTATGTGGCTGAGCTCAACCTTTCAGCCATCGAGGCTGCCCTTCAACCTGCTACTCCATTTGTGGAAATCACAAAATTCCCAGCAGTTAGCCGTGACGTTGCCCTTCTCCTAAAGGCAGAAGTCACTCACCAAGAAGTTGTGGACGCTATCCAAGCTGCCGGTGTGAAACGCTTGACAGATATCAAACTCTTTGACGTCTTCTCAGGCGAAAAATTGGGACTTGGTATGAAGTCCATGGCTTATAGCTTGACCTTCCAAAATCCAGAAGACAGCTTAACGGACGAAGAAGTCGCACGATATATGGAAAAAATCCAAGCGTCTCTCGAAGAAAAAATCAATGCAGAAGTGCGTTAAACGATAGTATGATACAAATTCCCCCTCTAGTTTATGAACACTAGAGGGGTGATTTTATATAATACTCAATGAAAATCAAAAAGCAAACTAGGAAGCTAGCCGTAGGTTGCTCAAAACACTGTTTTGAGGTTGTAGATAAGACTGACGAAGTCAGTAACCATATGTCTAAGGTAAGGCGATGCTGATGTGGTTTGAAGAGATTGTCGAAGAGTATAAAATAATTAAAATGTGATTTCTGTAAAAATACATCTATGATCAGAGTTTTGAAAACTTACAATGTCTAAATCTTTAACATAGTAGTGGTTTTTAGGCAATAAAATATGATCTATTGTTGCATTAAAAAGTTTTGGACTTTGGCTATTCCAAGTTCCTCTTTCAAAAGGTGGTAGTACATTTAATGCGTCCCTATGAGAGCTTATTTTTGCAAGTGCTCCATGACGCATAGTTGCATTAAAATCACCTGCAATAATAGCCTTTGGATATTTTGAAGCCAATTGATTATGAATGATGGTTAAGTCTTGCTTCCAGATTTCCATTAAACCTGGCAGAGGAGGAGCAGTATGCAAAGCAATGATATCTGGTATATTTTGTTTTCTCGAATGTAATACAATTGTCCCGAACCGTGTTGTATGGAAAGTTTTAGCTTCTGTATAGAAACCATAACTTTTCTTGACAATCACAGTCACAGGAGCTATTCCACTATCAGTAGGTGGAGAAGTAAAAATATCATAGTTGGCTATAGAAAGTCCAACTTGATGAAACAATAGTTTGATTCTCTGGTTTTCTTGCTCACCTCTGATATTGGTAGCTAGTTCAGGGAATATAGCCATATCGGCATCAAAATGGCTAAAAATTCGCTCAATATGTTGTGCTTCTATTTGATTAGCGACGTTCCAAGTTACTAATTTTAAGGTTTTAGTCTTATTTGATACGGAAGAAAGGGTTTTATCTGTTCCGAATAATAGTAATATGAACGATAGTAAGAGAAAGATGCTAGAATAAAACCGTATTTGTTTATTTTTCTTGTAAAAAGATAGGGAAAAAAATACGAAACTTAAAATAGAAACCATAGTTGCAGTAGCTAAGGGGAAGGCATAAATCTGTGCCAAGATAGGTCTGGTAGATAGCCAAATATTAAGATTAGAAGATGGAAAAAAAGAATAAGCTATGATAGGGATAGCAAAGAGAATGACAGAAAAGGCAGAGAGAAATATTTTAATCATTGTATGAGTACCTCGATTTGCAATGGTTGCTCGGAGCTAATGTGACTTTGTGACTTTACTTGATTGATACTCTTTTTCTTGTCTTCCTTATAGATTAAGTACAACCCAAGTAAAAAAAAGTCCAATTTAAGATTGAAATGATTAAAAGTCACGGAGATGCAAGACAATTATACTACAAAAGGCAAACATTTGACAATCGATAGTCGTCGCTTAATCGAACGATGGAAAAAGGGAAAATCAAATAGAGAAATTGCCTCTCTACTTGGAAAAGCTCCTCA
>NZ_VMLS01000073.1:0-15771 GCF_013276805.1 Streptococcus sp. 1449 | reverse complement strand
ATTCCGGTCTTCGGCATAATATAATGAGCACCCTTAGCTCAACTGGATAGAGTACCTGACTACGAATCAGGCGGTTAGAGGTTCGACTCCTCTAGGGTGCATTTTTCTATTTAACTCGGGAAGTAGCTCAGCTTGGTAGAGTACTTGGTTTGGGACCAAGGTGTCGCAGGTTCGAATCCTGTCTTCCCGATACATTACAGAGATATGTGAGTGTGTGTTTTTATAACTAGATATTATATACATTAAGAGAGAATCATTTTGGTTCTCTCTTTTTTGATTTTCAGCAATTCATTTTGGCAGCGTATACTTTTTGTCTCCAGTCTTTTCAATAAATACCGTAGTTTAGGTATCCACATTGAAATTTAACAGATTTTATAACTCTTATAAATTTTAGGGTTTTGTTCAACGTATAATATATGTGTTTGCCTGATAAAAATTTCTACTTTTTTTGATTTTAAATAAGTATTAGTTTACATTATGGTGTGAATTGGGTTTGATATCTCTTTTGAGGAAGTTGCCTTAGATTTTTCTAATTGTGTTTTATTGTATAGTGTATCTTGCTTGTTTTGAACATAATTTTTTATGACATTTGTCATATTTTCTAGTGACAGAAGCTTCTATCTCCTCTGATTTCAAAAGACTATAATTGTAGTACCAAATGGAGGAAGAAGAGATAAGAAATAAAATGATTATCGCTGTAAGTTTAGTAGCAGCAGGAGTTATGACCTATCTCATGTTTTCGGGATTGGATGAAGATTTCTATCATTTTCCTTGGGAGGTCTTTGCTGGCTTTGGAATGATGTCCTGGCTTATCCGAGAAGGTTTGAAATTAGTCGGAGATGTGAAAAAGGAGTTTGAGGAATGAAAAAAGCGATTATCTATCTCTTTATTGGTCTGTCACTCTTGGTATGGTTGGTAGAAATGTTTACAGGTTGGTTTGATCAAGACTTCCTTTACCAATTCATCCGTGGTGCTTGGGGTTTTGGATTTATGATTTTCGTCGTTTTCCCTATGGGAATGGAGTGATTGAAAGGAGAATATTATGAACATGATTAAGGTACAAGGCTTACATAAAAACATCAAGGGTAAGGCTATTTTGAAGGATATTTCCTTTGAGATAGCTGAAGGTGAATGTGTTGCCATGATTGGGCCAAACGGAGCAGGAAAGACCACACTCTTGGACTGTTTGCTCGGAGATAAATTGGTCTCCAGCGGTCAAGTATCTATTAAAGGTTTACCAGTAACGAGTTCTCAGTTAGACTATACAAGATCCTACCTCCCTCAAGAGAATGTAATCGTTCAGAAACTAAAGGTAAAAGAGTTGATTGCTTTCTTTCAAAAAATTTATCCAAATTCCTTGAGCAATCAGGAAATCGATCAACTATTGCAGTTTAATCAGCAACAAAAAGAGCAATTTGCAGAAAAATTGTCAGGTGGGCAAAAGCGTCTCTTTTCTTTCGTCTTGACCTTGATTGGGCGACCAAAGCTTGTCTTTTTAGATGAGCCAACTGCTGCCATGGATACCTCTACCCGTCAACGTTTTTGGGAAATTGTTCGGGACCTAAAAGCGCAAGGAGTCACCATTCTCTATTCCTCCCATTATATCGAAGAGGTAGAACATACAGCTGACCGGATTTTGGTTTTAAATAAGGGAGAGTTGATTCGTGATACGACGCCTCTAGCTATGCGTAGCGAGGAAATAGAAAAGCATTTTATCCTTCCTCTAGCTTACAAGGAAGTCATTGAGCAGTCTAACTTGGTTGAAAACTGGTCACAAAAACAAGATGCTTTGCAAGTAGTTACACGTGAAGCGGATGCTTTTTGGCAACTGTTAGTGCAAGCAGGATGTAGGATTCAAGAAATTGAAGTCAATAATCGTAGCTTGTTGGATACAATCTTTGAAGAAACACAAAAGGGAGATGACTAAGATGAAACGATGGATCGCACTAAACAAGATAGAATTTCTATTGACCAAACGGCAATCAGTCTATTATTTATTATCAGTAGGGATGCCGACAGCCTTCTATTTATTCTTTTCTGGCATCTACCAGGACACACCAGGTGGACCCGCGAATTTTATGCGCGACTACCTCATCTCCATGACGGCTTTTTCCATGATGTCGACCGCTATGTTTTCATTCCCAGCTGTTTTACATACCGATAAGATCAACAACTGGCAGAAAACATTGCGTCATAGCCCTGTAAATATGGTAGAATATTATCTATCAAAGATAACAAGTATGCTGGTTGATTATTTGGTCTCAATTCTGGTTGTTTTCTCAGTTGGGCATTTTGTAAGAGGTGTGGATATGCCTTTAGCAAGCTGGGTTGGAGCTGCGATTTTGCTGATTTTGGGAAGTATTGCTTTTGTAGCACTTGGCTTGACCTTGACGCTCTTACCAACTAGTCAGCTGATGTCTGTCGTGGGCAATCTTCTTTATCTAGGATTGGCTGTTTTAGGCGGACTCTGGATGCCCATCTCTTTATTTCCAGACTGGATGCAAGCAGTCGGTAAGTGTCTCCCGACCTATCAATTGATGGAGTTGCTCAAGACCTTCTTAAACGAGGGTGGCATCAATCTATCAGCCACAGTTTATTTACTTGTTTTTTCAGCAGTTTTATTTGGTTTGACTATTTACCTTCAAGGTCATAAGGAGAATGCTTAATGCTTGAAAGACTGAAAAGCATACACTATATGTTTTGGGCCAGTTTGATTTTTATGCTTTTTCCCATCCTACCTGTAGTGATTGGGGAGCTTCCTGCTTGGCATTTATTGGTTGATATTCTATTTGTAGTGACGTATTTGGGTGTTTTAATAACTAAGAACCAGCGCCTATCTTGGCTTTTCTGGGGGATCATGCTGGTCTATGTAGCTGGGAATACCGCCTTTGTTGCTGGGAATTATATCTGGTTTTTCTTTTTCCTTTCCAATCTCTTAATTTATCATTTTGGCGTACGTAGTTTAAAGTCTTTACATGTATGGACATTTCTCCTTGCTCAAGTCCTTGTTGTGGGGCGACTTTTGATTTTTCAGAGAATCGAAGTTGAGTTTCTAGTCTATATGCTTGTAATTCTTACTTTTGTCGATTTGATGACTTTGGGCTCGGTTCGAATTCGCCTTGTCGAGGATTTGAAAGAAGCTCAGGTCAAGCAAAATGCCCAGATAAATCTATTGCTTGCTGAAAATGAACGCAGTCGTATCGGTCAAGATTTGCATGATAGCTTGGGACATACCTTTGCTATGCTTAGTGTTAAAACTGATCTAGCCTTGCAGTTATTTCAAATGCAGGCTTATCCACAGGTGGAAAAGGAATTAAGAGAAATACAGCAAATTAGCAAAGAATCAATGCGTGAAGTTCGAACCATTGTGGAAAATCTTAAGTCTAGAACTTTGACATCCGAACTAGAGACTGTGAAAAAGATGTTAGAAATTGCTGGAATTGAGGTGGAAATAGCTAATCAATTAGATACTGCTAGCCTTACTCAAGAATTGGAGTCAACGGCTTCCATGATTTTGCTTGAGTTGGTGACCAATATCATCAAACATGCCAAAGCGTCTAAAGCTTACTTAAAATTAGAACGGACAGAGAAGGAACTCATTTTAACAGTTAGAGATGATGGCTGTGGCTTTACTTCTATAAAGGGGGGTGACCTCCATACAGTCCGAGAACGTGTCCTTCCATTTTCGGGAGAAGTAAGTGTAATCAGTCAGAAACAACCGACAGAAGTTCAGGTTCGACTACCTTATAAGGAGAGAAAATAGATGAAAGTATTAGTCGCAGAAGATCAAAGTATGTTGCGAGATGCTATGTGCCAGTTGCTTGCCTTTCAAGCAGATGTAGAGTCTGTCCTCCAAGCCAAGAATGGGCAAGAAGCAATCCAACTATTAGAAAAGGAGTCTGTAGATATCGCCATCCTTGACGTAGAAATGCCTGTTAAGACAGGTCTCGAGGTTTTGGAGTGGATACGATCAGAAAAGCTAGAAACAAAGGTGGTTGTGGTGACGACCTTCAAGCGTGCTGGGTATTTTGAACGTGCGGTCAAGGCTGGAGTGGATGCTTATGTATTAAAGGAACGAAGCGTTGCAGACCTCATGCAAACCTTGCACACCGTCCTCGAAGGACGCAAGGAGTATTCGCCTGAATTGATGGAAGTGGTGATGACGCATCCCAATCCATTAACAGAACAAGAAATCGCAGTCTTAAAGGGAATTGCTCAGGGCTTCTCTAACCAAGAAATTGCAGACAAACTTTATCTATCCAACGGAACAGTCCGAAACTATGTCACTAATATTCTTTCGAAACTAGATGCAGGTAATCGAACAGAGGCAGCTAATATCGCGAAAGAATCTGGTTGGTTGTGATACTATCATAACGCGAAAACCATTATGTGTTAAAATTATTCAATCAAACAATTTGTAACTTGAGGGGGCTTAGTTTCCTCCTTTTTGTGGCTCTAAGGTGGTAGCAAGGAGCTAAACCTAGGCTTTCTATGAAATTTTTTCAATCAATCCTCAAAAAACACTTGAAAGTGTTTACAATTAGTGATAGAATGGAATAAGTAAAAATATGAAAACGAAATTTTCACATCTTCACTTTTGTAAGTAGATATAGAGCTTTAATCGGTGCCTCTACTTGTAAAAGAATGTGTGGGATAGAAAGGACAGGAAAAGGAATGAATGCAGATGATACAGTAACCATTTATGATGTCGCTCGTGAAGCAGGTGTTTCCATGGCGACGGTCAGCCGTGTGGTTAATGGCAATAAAAATGTAAAAGAGAATACCCGTAAAAAAGTGTTAGAGGTAATTGATCGTTTGGATTATCGTCCAAATGCAGTTGCGCGTGGTCTTGCAAGTAAAAAGACAACCACTGTCGGTGTCGTGATTCCAAATATTACCAATGGTTATTTTTCGAGTTTGGCTAAGGGGATTGATGATATTGCAGAAATGTACAAGTACAATATTGTCCTAGCTAATAGCGATGAAGATAACGAGAAAGAAGTTTCTGTTGTCAATACCCTCTTTTCAAAGCAGGTAGATGGCATTATCTTTATGGGTTATCATTTGACAGATAAAATTCGCTCAGAATTTTCGCGTTCACGTACTCCGATTGTTCTCGCAGGAACTGTGGATGTAGAGCATCAGCTTCCAAGTGTCAATATTGACTACAAACAAGCTACGATTGATGCAGTGACCTACCTCGCTAAAGAAAATGAGCGCATTGCTTTTGTCAGTGGTCCACTA
This sequence comes from Streptococcus sp. 1449, assembly GCF_013276805.1. Classification (NCBI taxonomy): domain Bacteria; kingdom Bacillati; phylum Bacillota; class Bacilli; order Lactobacillales; family Streptococcaceae; genus Streptococcus; species Streptococcus sp. 1449. The sequence goes on along the minus strand of NZ_VMLS01000073.1, from coordinate 10,527 downwards.
GTGGATGACATCAATGGTAAGGTTCGTTTGGTTGGTTACAAGGAAGCTTTGAAAAAAGCAGATATTCCTTATAGCGAAGGCTTGGTATTTGAATCTAAATACACTTATGAAGATGGCTATGCCTTGGCAGAGCGCTTGATTTCATCAAATGCAACTGCAGCAATTGTAACAGGTGATGAGTTGGCGGCAGGTGTCTTGAACGGTTTGGCTGATAAAGGTGTGTCAGTACCAGAAGAATTTGAGATCATTGCCAGTGATGATTCGCAAGTCTCTCGCTTTACCCGTCCAAACTTGACAACTATTGCCCAACCTCTTTATGACCTTGGTGCCATTAGTATGCGTATGTTGACTAAGATTATGCACAAGGAAGTGTTGGAAGAACGTGAAGTTCTATTATCTCATGGATTAACAGAACGTCGTTCAACACGAAAACGTAAATAGAAAAAATCAGGGAATCGAGAAGATTTCCTGATTTTGTGCTCTTAAACAAGAGATGTTGACTTAATGAATACCATAGAGCGGACTAGGTGGCTGGTTAAAGGCTGCGCAACACACTGCTTTGAGCTTGTAGATGAAACTGATGAAGTCAGCTCAAGTCCCTGTTTTGAGCTTGTAGATAGAACTGACGAAGTCAGCTCAAGTCCCTGCTTTGAGCTTGTGGATAGAACTGACGAAGTCAGCTCAAGTCCCTGCTTTGAGCTAGTAGATGAAACTGATGAAGTCAGCTCAAGTCCCTGTTTTGAGCTTGTAGATAGAACTGACGAAGTCAGCTCAAGTCCTTGCTTTGAGCTTGTAGATGGAAGCTGACGTGGTTTGAAGAGATTTTTCAAGAGTCTTAGCCTTCCATATAGTCTTTCAAATCTTGCCCTGTTAGTCCGGCATTGAGGGCAATGAGGAGTTTCAAGCGGGCTTTTTGGGCGTTGAGTTCTTTAATAAAGAAGACACCAGATTTTTGTAATTGCACGCCCCCACCCTGGTAGGCATAAACAGGTTCTGCTATACCGTTAAAGCATCGTGATACCAGAGCGACTGGGATTCCTTTTTGCAGAAGGTTTTCTAATTTTTGAGCCGTTTCTTTGGGAATATTACCAGCTCCGAAGGCTTGGATAATCAAACCGTCCAAGTGTTCTAAATCCAGCATATCAATCAGCTCATCTGTCATACCAGCATAAGCCGAGATGATAGGCACCAAGCCTTGTATGTAATCAAGATCAAAGCGAACACGAGGTTCAGCTGTTTTAAAGTAGAGGATTTCCTGTTTCATGATGAGACCGAGGGGACCATGTGTTGGGGTCTGGAAGGTGCTGACATTAGTCGTATGTGTTTTGGTGACATACTTGGCAGCGTGGATTTCATCGTTCATAACGACCAAAACTCCTTTGTCAGCAGCCCTGTCATCGCTGGCCACTCGCAAAGCACTCAGATAGTTATAAACACCATCACTACCGAGCTCATTGGAGCTGCGCATGGCTCCTGTTAGAACGATGGGCATGTGGGGAATTTCCATGGTATCAAGGAAATAGGCTGTTTCCTCTAAAGTATCGGTTCCGTGTGTAATCACCACCCCATCGTAATTATCTGCTTCCTCTTTGATTTTTTGGTAGAGGGCCAGCATATGTTTGGGTTTGATATGGGGGCTTGGCAGATTAAAAAAGTCCAAGGCATGAACTTGGATTCCTTCAAGTGGGCTGGACACATGATTCATAGGATTATCTGAACTCGTCACAACAGCGCCAGAAGCATCGGCCTGCATGGAAATAGTCCCACCCGTATGTAAAACAAGGATTTTCTTAGGCATGATTTACTTACTCTTTCTGAAATGTGGTATAATCATTGTATCACAAAAGGGGGGATTGGGATAGGATGGAAGTCAAAGCTGTTTTTTTTGATATCGATGGAACACTAGTCAACAATCGCAAGAGTGTTTTGAAATCCACTAGGGACGCGATTAAGATTGTCAAAGAGCAAGGGGTGCTTGTCGGTGTAGCGACAGGGCGAGGACCTTTTTTTGTTAAGGAATTGATGGACGATTTGGACCTGGATTTTGCGGTAACCTATAATGGCCAGTACATCTTTACTAAAGACAGAGTCTTGTTCACGAGCCCTATTTCCAAGTTGCACTTGCGCCATCTAATTAGCTATGCTAAAAAAGAGGGCAAGGAGATTGCCCTAGGGACCAAGGATGCCATGCTGGGTTCTAAAATCATGTCCTTTGGTCTGGGTTCTTTTTCCCAACGAATCAGTCGCTTCGTTCCCTCTGTTTTAACCCGAACAGTGAGTCAGTCTTTTAATCGCATGGTCAGCAAGGTTGTTCCTCAAAAGGAAGAAGACCTGCTTCACCTGATGAATCAGCCTATCTACCAAGTTTTGATGCTGATGACGCCAGAAGAATCTGAGAAGGCGGCAGCTGATTTTGAAGACTTGAAATTGACACGTAGCAATCCTTTTGCTGCGGATGTCATCAATCAAGGAAACTCTAAATTGGAAGGCATTCGACTAGTCGGGAAAGAATATGGCTTTGACCTCAACCAAGTCATGGCCTTTGGTGACTCAGATAACGATCTTGAAATGCTGGCAGGTGTTGGGATGTCGGTCGCTATGGGAAATGGTAGTAGCAGTGTCAAGGAAGTTGCCAAGCACATTACCACCAGCAATCAACAAGACGGAATCCACAAGGCCTTGGAACATTTTGGTGTTTTGGCTTCAGAAAAAGTCTTTGTCAGCCGTGACTATCATTTCAATAAGGTCAAGACCTTCCACCATATGATGGATGAACGGACTCAAGAAGAACCTCGAGCTTGGGATTTAGAAGGTGCAACCCATAGGGCTGGCTTTAAAATAGAAGAATTGGTGGAGTTTGTTCGAGCAGCCAGTCCTTCTGAAGAGGACTTTGGTCAAGCTCTATCGCAACTTCATCAGGCTCTTGATAAGGCGGCAGATAAAGTAGCCAAGAAGACGCCTGCCCAGCAAGATTTGATAGGGCAAGTGGATGCCTTGATTGACACGCTTTACTTTACCTACGGTAGTTTTGTCTTGATGGGGGTGGACCCAGAACGTATTTTTGATATTGTTCATCAGGCTAATATGGGGAAAATTTTTCCAGATGGCAAGGCTCATTTTGATCCAGTGACCCACAAAATCTTAAAACCAGATGATTGGGAAGAAAAATATGCTCCAGAACCTGCTATTAAAAAGGAACTGCAGCGCCAGCTCAAGGCTTATGAGCGTCATAAAGAGAGAAATAATACTCAATAAAAATCAAAGAGCAAACNNGAAGTCAGCTCAAAACATGTTTTTGAGGTTGCAGATGGAAGTTGACGTGGTTTGAAGAGATTTTCGAAGAGTATAAATAGTAAACAAAAAGGAGCGCTGAGCTCCTTTTCTTTGTAATTATAAGGTTTTCTCTTGTTCTCTCACCACCAGCAAATCGACCTTAGCATGGCGGAGGATGTATTCAGATGAAGAGCCGACCAAGAGGCGTTCAAAGGCGTTGAGACCGGTTGCGCCAAGGAGGATGAGGTCCACTTCTTCAGTATCGGGAATAGTACGTGCCAGTAGGGTCTTTGGATTTCCCATTTCAATGACGATATGAACATCTGCCATACCAGCATCTTTAGCACGTTTTTCGTACTCTTTCATCAGACTTTCAGCGTCGACTTGGAGTTGTTCGTAAACTTCAGCATCAAAGGTGGATACGCTTTGGAGAGCGCGTGTGTCAATGACATGGGCGATGGTGAGTTTAGCGTCATTTCGTAGAGCAGAATGAACTCCCTTGACAAAAGCCAAGTCTGCTTCCTTAGAACCATCGATTGCGACCATGATATTTTGGTAACGTTGTGCCATAATGAAACCTCCTGAAATTTTCTTACTACAATTGTAAACCTTTTCACTATAGAAGTAAAGCAAAAAAAGTATTTTTCAAAAAATGTTAGCGCTTGACATATGTATGTGTATATGTTAAAATATATAAAAAAGAGTGAGAGTAAAGATAGAATAGATTGGAGAGGAGTGGTTATGAAAAACTCTTTTCAAGAATCAAAAAAAATAAATTTCCTTTATTATGGAATCATCTTAGCTTCGGTCTTGGTAGAAGTGATCATGATCTGGCAATTAGATAGGTTGATTCCGCTTCTTTATCCAGGTTTTGTTGGCTTTTTAGTCTTTCATTTACTCTACCATTTGGTATTATTCCTAGTCGCTAAAAGAAGTGGTCGCTGGGATTACTTGATGATATGGGGGCTTTTCCTCATGTTCAATCTTCTCTATGACTCCTTTTTAGGCTTGCTTTTTCTAGGTTTATCTTTTGGTATGTGATCTTTCTTTGGCAAAACATCTGCTATTTCACTTGTCTTGACCTCGCTTTTAGCGAGGATTTTCTTCTATATAAATCTAGTAACAGCTTCCAGTAAACTTGTCGCATTCTCTTTCTAGTGGTATAATGTTACTAGTCTGATGAATGGAGGAAACAAGATGAAAGAATATAACAAGTCTAGTAAGTTAGAGCATGTTGCTTATGATATCCGTGGTCCTGTATTGGAAGAAGCCATGCGGATGCGAGCGAATGGAGAAAAGATTTTACGTCTGAATACAGGAAATCCAGCAGAATTTGGTTTTACAGCGCCAGATGAGGTCATTCATGACTTGATTATGAATGCGCGTGATAGTGAAGGATATTCTGACTCCAAAGGGATTTTTTCAGCCCGTAAGGCCATCATGCAGTACTGCCAACTGAAGAAATTCCCCAATGTGGCTATGGATGATATTTACCTTGGAAATGGTGTCAGTGAGTTGATTGTCATGTCCATGCAGGGGCTTTTGGACAATGGGGATGAGGTCTTGGTGCCTATGCCCGACTATCCTCTATGGACGGCGGCTGTCAGCCTAGCTGGAGGAAATGCCGTTCACTATATCTGTGATGAAGCTGCAGAATGGTACCCTGATATTGCGGATATCAAGTCAAAAATCACTTCCAATACCAAGGCAATCGTCCTTATCAATCCAAACAACCCAACTGGAGCCCTTTATCCGAAGGAACTCTTGCTGGAGATTATTGAGATTGCCCGTCAAAACGACTTGATCATCTTTGCGGATGAGATCTATGATCGCATGGTCATGGATGGGCATGTGCATACGCCTGTGGCGAGCTTGGCACCGGATCTCTTCTGTGTCAGCATGAATGGTCTGTCAAAATCGCATCGTATCGCTGGTTTCCGTGTGGGTTGGATGGTCCTGTCTGGCCCTAAGACTCATGTTAAGGGCTATATCGAAGGGCTCAATATGCTGTCCAATATGCGCCTTTGCTCTAACGTTTTGGCCCAACAAGTCGTCCAAACCTCCTTGGGTGGGCACCAGTCAGTCGATGAATTGCTCCTTCCTGGTGGACGGATTTATGAACAAAGAAACTTCATCTACCATGCCATTCAAGAGATTCCAGGTTTGTCTGCCGTTAAACCCAAGGCGGGTCTCTATATCTTCCCCAAAATCGACCGCAATATGTACCGTATCGATGATGATGAGCAGTTTGTCCTTGATTTCTTGAAGCAGGAAAAGGTGCTCTTGGTTCATGGGCGAGGCTTTAACTGGCAGGAACCAGACCACTTCCGTATCGTTTACCTTCCTCGTGTCGAGGAACTAGCCCAAATCCAAGAAAAGATGACTCGTTTCTTGAAACAGTATCGCAGATAGGGCTTACATGAGAAAAAGCTGGAAACAATTGCCTAGAGCTATTGACAAAAGTGACAGAATCAGATAGAATGGTAAAGTATGTTTAGTAACTGATCACTTTATAGCCGGCTAAACGAATACAAAATCTATGAGGAGGTATTCATCGTGAAACGTACTTATCAACCAAGTAAACTTCGTCGTGCGCGCAAACACGGATTCCGTAACCGTATGTCAACTAAAAATGGTCGTCGCGTATTGGCAGCTCGTCGTCGTAAAGGACGCAACGTTTTGGCTGCCTAGTCCAAACCACGGAGAAGGAAAGTCAGTAGGAACTCGAGTCTACTGGCTTTTATTGTGCTTAAAAATAGGGGCAAGAGTAGATGAACCCGGTGTCAAAGATAGAGTAGCTTGAAGCTAGGAAAGTAGATAGCGACTGCTAAAACAGTTCTAGAAATTGCTTTGCATTTCCTAATCAATCTGTTGCGTTTTTATTTCCTTTCGCTATAGATCTATCTGGTAAAGGAAGGGCTCGTCATAAGCTATAGTAGATTGAAACGAGAATAGGACACCTCTACTTCTAAAACATTGTTAGAACTCGATTTGACTGTCCTGACCGATTTGTCCTGTTCTTATTTCATTTCACTATAGTTGAACCATCTCAAGTTGAACCATCTCATTTTTAGGAGGGATGGATGGCTAACTTCCTTATAGAACTTTCAGTGGGATTCAGCGATGAAAAAAATGATAAAAGTGTCAGGATAAGTGTTGACTAATTTTATCAAAGTGGTATAATGTAGCTGTGATAGCTGTGATAGCTGTGATAGCTGTGATATTATAGTTGCTTGAGGCTTAAGGGTGATCTAGTATCATCTCCTATCATTTACTCACTAGTAAGAATCACCGTGCTGTTTCTAGCTTCACTCTCTGAAGGAGTGGGAGTTGGGAAACTTATTTTTTATTATATCATTAGTCTTCTTAAGGAGGTAACATGGAAGATAAATCGAATTCACTCAGTAGGGTAAAGCGCCATCAACGTGAAAAAGTCTTGCGCTTCTCTATTCGTAAATATAGCTTTGGTGCAGCTTCTGTTGCGGTTGCGGCTCTTATGTTTATGGGGGCCAACGTTGTGAGTGCAGATAGCCCAAGCCAAAACACGTCGTCATCGACTACTGATCTAGCTAGCCCGAAAGATGGGGAGCAGTCGTCTGAAGCAGGGCAGGCAAGGAATGAAAATCAAGCCGAAGTAGCCAGTGAACCTTCAGCAAATAAGGAAGCTCAACCTGCTGAAGAGAAAGCTGCTACAGTTGATAGCAGCCGTTTGAGCAAGCTAGTGGAAGAGGTAAGTGCTCTTCTTTCTACCGACTCGAAGCACGATCCTTCAGTTGTAAGTCCTATTAAGGAGCGACTTCAAAAAGGGAAAGAATTATTAGCCCGTGCTGATGCAGGTCAAGGGGATCTTGACAGTCTTGCTGAGGACTTGGAAAAGGACTTGGCAGTCTTATCAAGTTCTTCTAAAGAAGAAAGTCAGCCTCAGGGAAGTGAATTAGCGGATAAGAGTTCTTCTTCTGAAAGGAGCGACCATAAGGAGGAGGGTTCAGACAGGGCTGCTTCTGCATCTGTGCCAGAAAAAAAACCTAGAAGATCTAAGAGGGCTCTGGAATCTATCCCGAATACTGTTAACGAAGGTGCTTTGTCTGATGTAAGATACTTTGCTTCTGTTGATCCATCTGATAATGGTGGACAAAGTACAAGAAATAATGACCCGGAATTTACTAAAGATAAGACAGTAATCCGTGCAAAATATCAAGAAGAAGGTGGACAAAAGTGGATGGTCTACGATGTCTTCTTCAATAACGATGGAAATAGAATGACAAGATATTCGTATCAGCAACAGTATTATTTCCAAGCTCCTTTTAATATCATGCATTCCTCTAACACGGTAAAAGACTTGAGTTTTACTCGATACAAGAAAAGTGGTGGTAGAAGGCTTTCTGATGGGAATATCGGATTCCAACAATATGGAAATGTAGCCTATATTGATAAGACGTGGAATCAGAAGTATGATCTTTTTAATAATGATCGTATTAGTTTTTATGACCCATCATCGGGGGTATATCGAAATGATCAACGTTGGAGTGTATTCAAGAATAACCAAAACGATTCTTTCCTAAATACTCTTACAAAAAAACCAGACGGTACTTATCCAAACGCATCATATTATTTGGGAATTAAGGTTGGAAACGAAAGTGCTCCTTATGCTGTTCACATGCATGCGAAGATTAGACTTCGGGACGATGTAAACGCTGAGGAGGCAGCTGCAAACGGCCATGTCTACGCTGCTACGACAACATTCGGAAATACGACTAAACAGTCTTATATTGTGGGGGCAAAGGGTGCTAGGTTAGAAACGACCACAGAGGCAGAAACCTACCCTATCCAAGGTAGTTCACATACCAAAACGGTGGGAGATAGTCTTCAAGATACCAATAATCCTGTAGGTGATGGCTATATCACTTCAAAAAGTGGTAAAAACTTCCCGTCAGGAATGACTTGGAGCTGGCAAGATAATCGTAAACCAAGTACAGTTCAAGCTGGTGTCTTTACTTATAAAGTAATTGCCAGATATGGGGATGATTCATCATCAGAAGATGCCAACTCAGGCTCAGACGGAACAGTTAAGCTTACAGTTAAACCTAAAAAACCAACTATTACAGGCTTTGAGAACAAGAAAGGTCTCACTGGACAACAACTTACAGTGAATGTAGGAAGTGGAGTGCCAAAGGGTTCAACAGTTAACCTTTACGATGGAACTAAGCTGATTGGAACTGGAACAACTGATGGAGAGACTGCAACCGTTACAGTTACAGAAGCTCTACCAGGTTCTCCTATTACTGCTGAAACCATTGTTAACAATGGTGGAGAGGTGAAATCAGAACGAAGTGACGCTGTAACACCAACAGAAGCACCAGACACACAAGCCCCAACCTTGACCATCACACCAGCAAGCCAAACGGTAACAGAAGGTGAATGGGTAACATTTACAGTTACAGCAACAGATGATAAGAAGGCTAAGCTGGATGTTAGTGATATACTAACAAAATATGGTGATAGATTTAACACGGGGAAAGCATTTGTAGACGCATCAGGAACCACAGATACTAATCAAATCAGAAAAATCACTATTAAAGCCCTACCAGAAGATGTTGGTACACATACAATTACCTTCAAGGCTACTGATGAAGCAGGTAATAAAGCAAATCCGGTAACATTTACTTTCACTGTCACAGCTGGGGATAAGACGGGGCCAACCATTACAGCAGCAGATGCTACAGTAACTAAAAACGAACCAATTACTCCAATCCCTGTAACGGCTGTAGATAATACAGGTGGTGTTGGCTTGCGTGATAAAGATCCAATAGAGGTAAGCAATTTACCAAAAGGATTAAAATATGAAAATGGCAACATTACAGGTACACCGACAGGAAATCCGGGTACATCTCGCGTCACTATTAAAGCCTATGATAAGAACGGAAATGTTACTACAAAGACAATTGATATTGTAGTACAAGCGCAAAAAGACAAGTATAATCCAGTAGGCGAACCCCTAACAGTAAACCAAGGACAAACCATTTCAGATGATGCAGTAAAAGCAAAAGTGAAAAACGTTGGTCCAGGAACACTAACAGTACAAAGTAAACCAACTTCAACAAACAGAGCCGGTTCAGCTGGAAATGCAGTTGTAAAAGTTACTTATCCAGATGGATCAAGTGAAGAAGTGACAGTTCCAGTCACTGTAAAAGACGTAACAGGGCCAACTATTACAGCAAATGGAGCGACTGTTACCAAAAATGAACCAATCAGTCCAATCAAAGTAACCGTAGCGGATAATGAAGGCGGACGAGGCTTACGTGAAAAAAATCCAGTAGAAGTAACAGGTTTACCAGCAGGCTTGACTTATAAGAATGGTCAAATTACAGGTACACCAACAGGAAATCCAGGTGCATCCCAAGTAACTATTAAAGCCTATGATAAAGATGGTGCAGTTGCGACAAAAACAATCACCATTACTGTTCAGGATCAAGCTTCTAAGTACAATCCAAAAGGAAAAGACCAAACAGTTTCTAAAAATGCGGTTCCTGCAGCAGCTGATAGTATCAGTAACAAGCAAAACCTACCAAAAAACACTAGCTATCGCTGGAAAAAAACTCCAGATACTAGCCAAGCTGGAAAAACTGTATCTGCAGTGGTCATTGTGAGCTATCCAGATGGATCAAGTGAAGAAGTAGCAGTTAAGGTTAAGGTATCAAATTCTCTAGGCGGTACAGTTACAGCACCATCAGCGGTTAAGGAGAAAACACCAGTTACTCCAACTACAGTTGTAACAGCTAACAAGCCAGGTTCAACCATTACAACAGACAAGCCAGTTAATGGATTGACAGTTGACGGCGAAGGCAAGTTAACAGGTACACCAACTGTTACTGATTGGGGCAAAGACGAAGAAGAACGTAAGATTACTATTCCAGTCAAAATTAAGAATGGTAAAGATGAAGTAACCGTCAGCGTTCCAGTAACTATCCAACGTGATACAGATGGAGATGGTATTCCAGATGTAACGGATCCAGATGATGACAACGATGGTATCTCAGATGCAGATGAAAAAGCAAATGGAACAGATCCAAAAGTTGCAAATTCTCTAGCAGCGACTATTGAGTTGTCACAAGATCCTACTACAGGTGACGTTACAGTAACGCCTAAGAAACCAGATGGCTCAACTTATCCTAAAGGAACTAAGGTAGAAATCCCAGGTAAAGATGGTCGTCCAATTGAAGTAACGATTGGTGACAATGGTTCAGCTAAGGTTCC